>CAYYGK010000010.1:0-28784 GCA_964471145.1 uncultured Eubacteriales bacterium
TTGTTGATTAGTTTTATATAATTTTCATAAACCATATTCCTATTATCTTTGCTTGTCATATCAGAGTAAACCATATTTGTTTCTTTATCCAGCAGTATGAGATTTGATTTCCGGCTGCCTATAATTCTTTTCAAGTCAAGCGTAGCTGCCAGGTAGTAATCATCTCTTATTTTTGAAACAAGGAATTCTTTTTCATTGTTGATGCCAGCTTCGGTATGTATATGTTCCATCAGCCTTTTCTTAAAATCCTCTTTACTTTTATGGAACTTAATATCTCCAGCTATTGTCTTGCGCGAATAAATCATTTCCTTGTTAAGAGAACTGCCCATTATGGCTTCTCTACCTACAAGAAACATGGATTTGAAGTGCCTGTTGGAATACAGCAGGGAAATGAATTTGGAATTTAACTGGCTGAGATTTTCCAGGTGACGGGCTTGAATAAGACTGTCCAGGTCAAAATTTGCATTTATGTCAGATGCCATATAATGGAGCTCTTCGTTAAGTGTCTCATACATATTGCGCATATAGTCCACAAATATGGCATCCTCATTAAGCTTAGACGTTGTAATTCCATTCAGTATCACATTTTTGGATATAGTAAAGCTTATAACATTTGAGATGCATATAAATATTACCATCAAAGTAATAAACAGCATATGCATTTTTTGTTTTAATGACCTCTGCATGTAAATCTTCCTACCCGCCGAAAATTCTGGGATTAACTGTGTCTTTGAGAATCCGTGCTTCCCCATATAATCATCAGTCTTCACAGAGTTATGATACAGTATACACCCTTAAGTCGTCAACAAAGAATCTGGTGTCCTGTGCTGCATGGTCCTTTTGAAATGCCATTTGGTAATTCATCCTACTTCTTAAACCACTCTATTCTGCTTTCGTCAAATATCCAAAAGCTTCCGGGTACCTCTCTTCTAATTACCATATATTTGCTTAATTAAATCGCTGTACGACTATTATTACAGGTAAGCCTCTTCGTCTTTTAAGGTCTTTTGTCCGGAATGAATTTCTTTTGCATTATGTATAACAACGTTTTTCTGACCAACTTGTTCAAGGCGTTCCAGTAGTCTTTTCTTCAATACATCAGCTGCCTTTCTATGGGATTTATAACCAATCAGGTTGTTAAGTTCCCATGGATCAGCCTTTAAATCATAAAGTTCTTCTTCAGTGTATTCCATTTGCTGGATTCGATTTGATTTTTCATCCATAGGCCTTTCAACACTGTATTTCCACCTTTGCGTCCTTACGCATTTTCTCAGAATTCCCTTGTCACATATTTCACTGAATGTATCCTCCTGCCACCTTACAGTTTCATGATTAACAAGGGGCATAATTGAACTGCCTTCCATTTGTGCAGGTATTTCAAGTCCACAGGCATCCAGTAATGTTGGAGGAACATCTATAAGGCTTATCATTTGTTTTAATCTACCGCCGGTTTCAAATCCGGGCCCTGAAAATGCCATGGGAATACGTAGAGAAGAATCGTGGCAGCTTCTTTTATATTCTGAATTCCTTGTTTTGAAATGACAACCATGGTCTGTAGTATATGCAATAATGGTATCATCCTTCAAATTCATGCTTACAAGTGCTTCCTGCAAGCGACCCAGTGCCTCATCAAGCCTTTTGACCATTCCGTAGTATCCAGGCAGATGTCTTGCTGAAGTACCACCCAGTGCCCTTAAGTCAGGCGGAGTCCAGGGATCCTGGTATTTTTCTTCGTATCCTGTTGGTGCCGGATAATCATCTCTTGAGTTCTGAAAATGGGGTTCCAGGTATGATACAAAAAGAAAAAACGGTTCATCTCTGTTTTCATAGATATACCGTATTGCAGCATCTGTTAATGCGTCTACGCGATAACCCGGCAGGAATACTTTATTGCCTTCATCGTCATAGAGGTAGACTTCATATGCATCTGAACTGAATTCAAGCACGTTTGAACCCAGCCAGAAATCATAGCCGTCTCTTCGTTCCTTTGGTACGACCTGCTCATGACACATATGCCATTTCCCCATATATGCTGTTTTGTAGCCTGCATCCTTAAAACAGTGCCCCAGTGTCAAAGAGCCTTTTGGAAGTTCTCCTCCGTTGTTGTAGATATCCATTTGCGAGGCATATTTGCCGGTCTGCAGACAAGACCTTGCCGGAAGGCATACAGGCTGACATGTAAATGCGTTATAACAATGGGTACCTTCAAGAGCCATCCTGTCGTAATTGGGTGTTAAATCCATTGTATTGCCATAAATAGAACTTGTATCCCATCTTTGCTGGTCTGTAAAAAATACTATTACATTCGGCTTTCTTTTTTTCATAAAATTCTCCTTAAGTGTTTGTTATATATATACATTATAATATGTATTGATTTATGAAATAAATGGGGTTATTATTGATAGCAGTAGTTAATTTTTACTTTTTCTGTAGTTGCCAGGAGTTATTCCTGTGTGTTCCTTGAAAAGATTATAAAAGTGCTTCTTATCTGTTATTCCAACAGACTGAGAAATTTCTTCAATAGACATGTCGGTTTCTAAGAGCAGCTGCATTGAACGGTTAATTCTTTTGTTATTGATATATTCAGTAGGAGAACAACCAAAGCATTCTTTAAAAATACGTGCAAAATAGGAAGGATTGTAAAAGCTTTTTTTTGCAAGGTCGGTAATGGACAGCTTCCTGTTATAGTTTTTCTCAATAAAGTCCAGAATTTCCGGTGTTATTCTGCCCAGGTTTTCTTCATTTTCCTGATGAACCTGTTTTTCCAATGTCCTAAACATCAATGATGTTAATATATATAGGTACCCACTTACAATAGTTTTATAGCCTTTTTGCTTATTTGTATATTCATTCAGCATTGCAGTAACTATATTTTCAATATCTACCATCTGTGTGCCATAAAAGTGTACGATAGGAGGAACATTACTAATGCTGTTGGAAAAACACCGGAAGGTCTTTAATGAAAGTATGTTAGCTGCATCGCTTGCATTTCCGATACTGTCTTCCGACAGGGAATCCGGGAATATATTCATGTTTACAGCATCAATATACCCTGGTGAATTAAGTGAATGCACTTCACCGGTGTTATATATCAAGAGATCTCCGCGCTTGACTTTTCTTTTAATACCTTCCACCTTTTCTATGCCCTCTCCACCCATGATATACACCATCTCAATGAAATCGTGAGTGTGTTCTGCGACAAAGCACACTTCGGGACGTTTAAAAAGACGAATCAGTTCGGTTACCAAATGCCTTCTCTCCTTGCAGGTTTTATAACAACTATTGTAACATACTCTTTCAAGTTAAGAGAAACAGAATGAAAATGGATGACATGAATACCTAGGTTCTTCATATAAGATTATCTTTCCAAAACTTCGGGCATTTTTTGCCGGGGAATTACCCTTACCTGCTTTAGAGAATCCCTTGTCCCTATCTTTCCTATGTTCAGAGTTGAGCAATTTGCGTTGTTTAGCCTATTTGAGCAGTGCATACTAAATTAACATCCCGGCATACTGTTGACTAATACATGCTGTAATCTTATAATTATACACAAAAGACTATAGTGGAGATGTTCAAATGGCAAAAAAGGTAAAGGTTGCAGCTTTGCTTATTATCATGTTGCTGGTTTTTTCAATTTCAACAGTTCAGGTCTGCTCTCAAAAGCAGGAGGAAGAACAAGAAACGGCAGCACCTTCAGAAACCGGTTATATACGTATAACATCTCCCTCGGCAATACTTATTGAAGCCAAGAGAGGACAGGTGCTTTACGAAAAACAGCCCGATACAAGACTGCATGCTTCAATAGCCAATAAGATAATGACAGCTCTGGTAGTAATAGAGCATGTTAAGCTTGATACTTCGGTAACAATAAGCAGGGAGTCTGCAGAATCAGACGGCTCCATATTGTTTCTTAAACCGGGTGAAAAGTATGTTGTTGAAGACCTCCTTTACGCAATGATGCTGCAGTCCTACAATGATGCCGCAAGAGCTCTTGCAGAGTTTGCAGCCAATAACATTGAAGATTTCGTTTCATTGATGAACAACAAGGCTGTAGAGCTGAATCTTAAAAATACGCATTTTATGAACCCTACCGGGCTTTATACACAGGGTCAGTACACAACCGCACGTGATGTTTCCACCCTTACAAGATACGCCATAAACAATGAATCATTCAACCGCATATTCTCAGCAAAATCTAAAATCTGGAACGGTAATGACGGGCTGGAAATGCTTATTAACCAGAACACTCTTTTCTGGGAGTACGAAAGAGTTGACGGTGGAAAGACCGGATTCAATGAACAGGACAGGTATTCTGCCGTAACTACTGCCAGCCAGTCGCAACAGAGGATTATCAGTGTTGTTCTGAACGCTCCGGAGGAAATTGTTTTTGATGATTCCAAAAGCCTTCTGCAATATGGTTTTGAGAATTACAGGCTGGGCAAACTCGCAGAAGCGGAAGAAGTGTTAACATCAATGAAAATTGGTGAACTCGAAGTGGACCTTGTAAGCCTGGAGGATATATACTACACACACCCCGTTGGCGATGATTTCATTATGGATGTGGGTTACAACCTTGTTGAGAAGGTCACCCTGCCACTTGGCAGATCTCAGATACTAGGTACTGCATGCTTCCTTCTGGAAGATGGCACGCAGATAGATGTCAATCTGTTTTCATCTGTTGAAATACCGGCTCCCGAAAGCTTCTTTACATATTTCAAAAAGAAACTGACTGAGCACAGGGACATCCTTTATCTTCTTCTGTTTCTTGCAGCACTTGAGTGTATTCTTATTCTGTTAAACATATTCAAGCTCATGCGTTATCTGTTCAACCTTGTGTTTTCAGGAAAAAAAATCAAAAACCATTCTTGATATTACAGCTATTGCTGCAAATGCATCCTGTCTCATCACATCTTTTGTCATGACTGATATTACATAAGGCTCAGAAGTAAAAACAATACCTGCATCATGATACTGACTCTGCCAGTTGCCTATCTTATGAGCAACATGAATACCTTCCGGCAGCATTGCGGGAATTCTGTCATTGAAAACTGTTTTTTGAAGGTTATCCAGCAGCTCTTTCCCATATGTACTCTTCCTGCTGAATTCATACACCTCTTTCAGGAAAAGCGCCATATCGGCCGGGCTGCTTGTGTTTTCATTATCGTCAACCACTCTGCCTCCTACACTTCTCATATATTCCTTCATATTCATCCGTCCCACAACTCGCAGCAGCATGTTTGCCGCAACATTGTCACTTAGTGTAATTGAAAGCCGGCATAATTCCCGTAAGGTATATTCAGAACCGAATTCTTTATATCTTATACTGCCTGTGCCTTCCTCATAATCATCCATGGTATACTCGACAGCCATATCAGGGTCAAGCATGCCCTTTTCCATCAGTCTGCAGGCATACAGATTCAATGGTATCTTTATGGTACTTGCAGCAAAGAATGTCTCTTCCCCGTTTATGCCGAATTCCATACCATTTTCCAGATTGATACAATATAACCCGTATACCCCGTCAAGGCTGCTGATGTACTGATTGAGACGGTCTCTCAACTGCATTGCACCGCTTACCGGCACCGCTTCCCCTGCTGAATCATCCGCAGTCTGCTGCCCGGCATCATGGTGTAGTGTATAGTTATCCCTGTATCCGCTCCTGTCCGCCGCTGTCCTGTCCCCTTCCAGGTCCATAAAACCTGATAGTATATATATGGATACTGCAAGTATAAGTAATGTTAATAATAAAACAATCCATCTTTTTAGGCTTTTACTGCGCATGTTAACTCCCCGTACAAAACCTATAATGAATTATTATCGGCAAATACAGGAATAATATTCTTCAATATAGTATTTTCAATATGTTATACGGCGGCGAAGATTAGATGCAGAAGTACTTTTTTTCAAGGTACGCAGCACTGATACCATAAGAATTACAAGAGAAAGAAATGTAATACAAAGACCTGTAAGGAACCTGTCCGGAACGAAATCCATCTTTATGAGGTGCTGTCCCTCCGATATATCAAAGCACAGCAGGCAGTCAGCAAGTGGATAGGTTTTTACTTCCATGCCGTCAATACTTACATTCCAGCCCGTATCATATGGTATTGCCATGACCATCACACTATCCTCCCTGACATCAACTGTTCCAGACAGTCTGGAGGCACTGTGGCTTTTAACGGTTATCTGCCTGTCTTTTAAATCAGAAATGGCCTGCTTGAAAAGTGCTGCATCAACACTGCAGGCGTATACATGAAAACTACCCGATTCCGGACCTTCTTCATCAAAAACCAGATTCAGTTCTACCCGAGTGCCGGCCTTAAGGTATCCAAGGTCAAGCATGGTTGAACGGTATGCATTGTAATCCATCTTTTCTCCTTCTACATTTACATGACCGTTCTTTATACTGCCGGTCCTTACATCTGTATAAAGATATACCTCCCGGTCTTCCTCCACTGATATATAAAGAGATGCAACCGACTCCCTGTCAGTATTCTTTCTGGTGTAGCTGTAATAACCGCTTCCTGAACCGTTAAGATCCATATTCCGGCTCTCTCCTCTTTCAATCTGCAGTCCATCTAAAATATTATCAGAGCCTGTAAGGGTCTTCATAAGGCTGTTCTGGACTGTGAAGGGATTTGAGCCGTAGCCTTTCCAGTTTTTGATGCTCTCATCAGCTGTGTATCCCGGTGACAGGGCGTACGGATTCATATAGACAGATGTCCTGTCTTTTTTGGAAACAAGCTGCCGTAAAACATATTCTACCTCCCTTTCCCGCCTGATAAGGTATTTGACTGAAAACAGAGAATCAAGGATAATGGTGGAACCTTCATACTTGAAACTGTTGATACCGTTGCTGTGGTATCCCAGTCGTTCAAAAAGGTGCACCGGCTTTTCAGGATATGTGGATGCAAATACGGAAATACCCTTGTACCCATACAGGAAAGGGTCGTTGGTGGTCCTTGGAGGATAAACCTCCATACGGTAGAAAGTGTTGTCCTCCCGGGCAATATCCGAAATACCTGAGCGTATTTCCCGGACTGTTTCACCGCTCGAATATCCGTAACGGGAACCATAGCTTTCATCTTCATCTATCTTCTGTATTACCATTACAGTATTAAATCCCATCTCAGCAACAACCATTAAAAGAAAAGCCAAACCTGCAGCAGCTGCTTTGGCTTGTACCGTTTTTTTGAGTGTCAACACCGCTGCATAACCTGTAACAACAGCCAGGCAGCCGTAAGCTGTGAGGGCGTCCACACTCTCAACCCCCAGCTTCTGCGACAGAACCACTAAAAACATTACTGCTGCACACACAGCCCCAACATGCCGTTTTTTAAAATCTCCCAGACCCCTGTAAGCGGGATAAGCCATCGACAGCACAAGAAACACATAAACAAACGAGTTCCTGAATGGAAGCTGATTAGGGAAATGGAATCCATGCCATATAAAGTCAAGTAATCGCGTATTTAGACTTACAATCAATGCAAGCAACAGGGCAGCATGAAGCAGTTTTACCCTGTGACTGATTACCGGGCTCATAAAATAGAAAGGTAGAAGTATCAGTACCGCCATACCGGAATAGATGTTTGCCATTCCGTCCCTTATAGAGGGAGAAGCCAACGCGAAGTGTCTGGCAGCATAATCAAACAGGTCAAAATACTGGGTAAATTCCCTGGGAAGCGACTCTCCCGCTGCAGATGTAAGTTTGAGCGAGTGGAATACCGGAAGCATAATCACTGAGGTGAGCCCGGCTGCAAGCAAAGCATACCCTCCGAAAATAATGGTTTTTTTAAAAAGGACTGCCGGTTTTTTAAAACCGTGATATTGAAAGAGGCATACAGGAAAGTACAGGAGAATGAATATGCATACAAAAATGGCTGTATAGAAATTTGAGAATATAACCAGTGCAAGTGATACACAAAACAGTATGCCCTTTCCATCCCGAATCAGGTAAACAAGGCCCAGTACTACAACCGGCAGCAGATATAACGCGTCCAGCCACATGATGCACCAGGAATATGCCAGAACATACCCGGAAAGAGCATATAGCATTGAGAACGCCACTACTGCAAGGTCATCCCTTTTGTGAACACCCTTCAGATACCAGGAAAAGCATGCCCCGGAAAGGCCAACCTTAAGTAATATCAGAAAAAGCACCGCCTCAGAAAGGCTGTTTTCCGGGAAGAATGCAATAAGTATGTTTGCAGGGCTTGCCAGATAGTATGCAAAAAGCGGAAGGAAATTCGTCCCCAGTCCCCCTTTCCAGGTATACAGCATGCTGGAAAATGACAGTATCTTGTCACGAAGTTCCAGCAGGAAAGGCGCATACTGGTGATACAAATCAATTATCAGTACGTCATTGCCCCCAAAAGGATATACGCATTGTACAATATATGCAGCCTCAAGCAGCAGTGCAGGAAGAAAGAAGGACAGCAAAACTGTTCTGTATGTCCTTAAAAACCATTTAACATCCTGCAAGCATCTCTTAATCAACAGTGTTAACACTCTCTCTATCATAATTTATTATGCCTGTATTCTATTTTACACTGTTCGACGTTTTTTGCAAGATGTTAAAGCCCAAACAGCTTGAGAAGCCTTTCAAAAAAACCCCCTTTTCTGTCTTTTTGAACAGTCTGTCTGTCCGGGGGTTCCTCTTTATACTCTATTCTGTCTGTCTTCATAAGAAACTGAACACTGCTGCTAATGTTTCGCTCATTATCCATAAAAGACCGGTAGCCTTCAGCCAGTTCCTTCATCCTGGACTCAATAATCCTGCCTTTTCTCATCTGGTCAGCAGCAGCTGCCAGACTGTCATTTATTGTTCTGATGCCCTGTGATTGCATTTTGTCCAACCCATCATGCATCTGCAGTGTTGCACTTCCAAACTCATTCAAACCGTCAAACAATATGCGGGAGCTGTTATCAAGCACATCAATCCCTTCGACAAGCCTGCCCGCTCCTGCAGCACATTGTGCAAGGCCGCTTCCAAACTCCTTTTGGCCGTTCTCATATTCATTTAATGCATCAGCTAGTATCTGTGCATTCGCAGCTGTCTCCTTCATAGCTGCACCTGTCTGCTCAATACCGGGGATGAATTGTCCATCCATGCTTTCAATCAAAACCGAAAAACCATTATCAAGCTCCCTCGTTCCATCGCTAAGCGCTCTTCCTGTTTCAACAAGCTGTTTTACCGTTTCATTCTGGATTATTATTGAATTACCTAGTTCGTAAAGCTTTGAATCGTGTGGATGCTGCTCTGTTAGTGAAAGCGCTTCTGAAGCCGTCTGGCTGCCTGAGTCCTCAAGTTGTGACAAACCCTCGTAAAGAGAGCTTGCAGCTTCTGCAATCAGCTCACTGCTTTGTGCCAGAACCGAACAGGATTCAGAAATGCTTTTTGCTGATGCAGCAACAGCATCCATACCCTGTGATGACGTGCCTAATCCGTGGGAAAGACTGTTTAATCCTGCAGTTATCTCCTGAAGACCGCCCATGCCTCCATTATAACCATCGACAAGCCGGGATGCCCCGGTCTCAATTTGCCTGCTTCCTTCAGCCAGTTCTTCAATACTGCTCAAGAACAGCTCTCCTTTGCTGATAAGTTCGCTGCTGCCCTCACTGAGCTGACCCGCAGCATCCACGAACGACACAAACCCTTTATCCAGGGAGGCAACGCCTTCATACAGCTCAACAACCTTTTCTTCTATTCCCGTCTCAGGAATGGGCGGCATCACAGGTACAACTGTTATCATTAAAGACTCGAGTGATATATTCACACCTGTCATCTCAAAAGATACTTTTGCTTCGGGATACGGAAAGGCAGAAAACCCAAGATTCATAGTCTTTCCACTCACAACCTTTATGGCATCAGGCGCCCATATTTCTGAAAACACCTCAAGATCTGCAGCATAGGACACCTGTGCCAGAAATGGAACATATATTTTCGTGTCTTCAATTATCATAGACCCATTGCAGCTTTCGTAAACAACAGGTACGGTCCTTCCGGTCTGGTTGGAAAACTCAATTTCCAACCTCAGCCTTCCGCTCCCGCCCGTAAGCTGCCGGTCATCAACTCTCATTCCGTCCAGGAAGTATTGTATGGAAACTCCTACCGGCAGCTGCCTGTCGGTTATGCCCTCATAATAGATATCTCTTTGAGTAAGGATATCGGTGTTCCATTCTATCCTGTCCCCGTCTACTACAGGCTCCGGTCCGGACTGCATGTTCCGTACAGACGAGTAGTCTCCGTAATCCACAGCTTCTGTAACATGCCCTTTGGCATGCAGACGGTTTACAACCCTCTGGTCCACTACACCGCCGTCAGGCGACAGCAATACATATACCGTTTCATTCTTCTCAATGCCTGCCCCTGCAGATGTCATTGAGAATGATATAAATACAAAGCCTGTTATTAGCAGCAGTGTTTTAACAATACCCTTTTTCAACTTGCTTCACTCCTTTCTCCTGCTTTACCGCATTTTAATCTCTTAAGTGTAGTGCTTTCTATAACCCTGTCAAAAATCAGAAGCATTGCGGGCAGCCCAAGGAATATTACGGTCATGCTTATGGCCGCTCCTCTTCCTATCATAAGCGTGAGCTCCCCGGTGGTCTTTATACTGGCCATCACGGCAATACCCATTGTAGCTGCTATCATCGTCAACGCACTGGTCAGGATCGAACGCCCTGTATCCCCTATTGTCTTTTTCACAGCCTCAATCCTGTCTTTGACATTACTTGCATTCTCACGGTATCTGCTGGTAAAAAGAATTGCATAATCCACTGTTGCTCCCAGCTGTATTGCTCCAATAACAATTGAAGTCATTGACGAAACCGCACTTCCGGCAAAATAAGGTATGCTTAAGTTTATCCATACAGCCAGTTCAATTACCAGTACAAGAATAAATGGTATTGAAACCGACATGAAGCTTACGGCAAGTATCAACAGGATTAGACTGATTGAGACAACTGCCACATTTCCCATGTCCTTCTGTGCAAGAGCAGCCATATCCCTTGCAAGTGCAGCCGTTCCTGTAACATAGTACTCGCTGAAAAGCTCTCCCGCCTTTTCCCGTATTACGTCAACTGCTTTGAACGCCGAAGGGTGGTCATCCCTTACAGAAAATGAAACCTGGATATACCTGTAGCCTTCACTCACAAAGGCATCATTAATCTCATGTGGAATGAATGTGTCAGGCAGTGCCATATCCACCTGCTCCGACAGACAAATCACCGATTCTACTATATTAAGCTGCCTTATTCTTTTTACCAGCTCCTCTTCCCTGACCCTTCCCCTGTCCGGTACGATAACATATATGCTGCCTGATGCCCCGAAAGACTGCCCTATTTCTTCAGTATCCATGACAGACTTTGAGCTTTCCGGGAGGTAATGCTCAGTTGTGTAGTAATAATCAAGGCTTCGCTGTGCAGGAAATGCGGGAATACTCACAACAATAATCAGCACAAGTAAAATCCAACGGTATTTTACGATCAAATCAGCGATACGCTCAAAAGAGGGTATCAAAGGCCTGTGCCTGTGTTTATCCGCATACTTGCCAAAAATCAATACAAGGCAGGGAAGCACTGTCATATTCACCAGCAGGCTTAGCACAATGCCCTTTGCAAGTACGAAGCCAAGGTCCTGTCCTATACCGTTTTTCATAACCATAAGCGCAACAAACCCTGCTGCTGTAGTTAATGCACTTGAAGCAATAGCAGTACCGGTTTTTGAAAGGGCGGATACCATCGCATGAGCTGCATCAGGAAACTTTTTCTTCTCATCTTCGAACCTGTGAAGAAGAAAAATTGAATAGTCCATTGATATTCCCAGCTGCATGACTGCTGCAATGGATGCGGTTATAAAGGAAACCTTACCAATTACAATGTTAGTGCCCATATTAAGTGCAATGGCTATGCCTGCAGATACCAGAAACAACAGCGGCTCAAGAAAAGAAGTCATGGAAAGTGATAGTATAATATATATTGAAGCTGCGGCTATCAGCATATAGTATACCATTTCCCTTGAGGTCGTAGTCTGAAGGTCATGCATGATTACCGGCTGTCCACCAAACAGCATTCCTTTTCCAATCACCGCAGACCTGATTTCTTCTACCGCCTTAAGCGTCTTCTTTGTTCGTGAATTCTCCTCAAACCTTATCTGCAGCATTGTACCGTCATCTGAATAAAACATCTTCTTTGCATTGTGGTTCATAAATTCAACCGGTACCATAATATCCGCAAACCGGTCCACCCACAGCACCTCTTCTACTCCCTCAACTTCTTCTATCCGGCTCTTTATACTGCTTATTTCTCTGCTTTCCTTCCCGGAGACTACAAGAAGACCAAGTCCCGACAGTCCAAACTCCTGTTCAAGAAGTTCTTCGCCCTGCCTTGAATTTAAGTCACCCGGCATGTATGAGAGCAGGTCATAGTTTTTTTCAGTATGTACAATACCCAAAAAAGAAACCGGCAACAGTATCAGAAAAAAAGCGATAACATATTTTCTGTGCCTTATTATAAACCGGCTGTACCGGATCATATATGTTTGCCTCCCTGTACTCATGTAATGTATTAAACATATATATTAAACAATCGTTTTATATATATGTTTAATATACCTTAAGAATAACCCTGTGTCAAATTAACCGGAAATGTTTTTAAAGAGAAGTTAAATACTCTCAAGAAGAGACTGTATGTATTTTAGCCTGTCGTTCCTTTTTAGAATATCTATATTAAAAGTCCTGCCAGCACCATGATAAAAGAGAACCGGTGCTATTACTGCAGAGAACAGCTGCATAATCTTTATGGACACTTCAAGGTCTTCATTACGCCCGGTTACCTGACTTATAACAGGCCTTATGTTCTGCTCAAGTGTATCCAGCAGTTCAGCCATGCCCGCTTTCTCGCCCCTGTCGTTTATAAGCCTTGTCACAATAAGGAATATTATACCAGGATACTCCATCATCTGTTCCATTGTTTTCATCGCCCAGTTTTTAAGCCTTTCCCCGGGGCTGCATTCTTCCTTTGCCAGTTCTGCATATATAAGCTGGCTGGCACGGATGAAATGCTTTTCAACCTCTTCAATCAGATTGTCTTTTGAACGAAAATAGTAATTCACGGAAGCAATGTTTACTTCGGCCTTTTCAGCGATTTCCCTTATGGTAAAGTTAAGGTTAGCCTGGCGTCCTACCATTTCTATTGCAGTTGCAATAATCTTACCCTGTGTGTCCTGCCTGGAATTTTCCATCCGCTCCTCCTGAAACGTTACGCTGACTAGATTATACCACGTATTACCTTCTACAGGCAAACCTTCATGGTTACTGCATGCCTGTTTTGCTATCCATAGGCAATTGGTACCACTGTCAGACCCAAAAACAGGAGCAGAGGACTATTCAGATAACAGTTGTTTTGTAATAAAATCATAGTAGAGAAGGGGGTTTTAATATGTTTGCAAAAAAAGCGTGCTCAATTATGCTGTCAGTCATAATATCTGCGATGGTTATTACACCTGCAGGTGCAATATCCGATACATCAGAATGGACCAGTTCAAATGGGTTTCCCGATGTGCCGGAGAGCCACTGGGCATATGATGCAATAATGCATATGTCTGCAAGCGGTATTATCTGCGGCTACAAAGACGGTACCTTCAGGCCCGACAATGCAGTTACAAGGTCGGAGTTTGCAAAAATGATGGTGCTTGCCCTGAATATCAATCTCACCAAACCGGCTGCTGCCTCATTCATTGATGTGAGTCATAAAGACTGGGAGTATCAATATGTGGAATCTGCCAGGTTCTATCTTACGGGTTTCAGGACGGCTTCGGGAGACTACTTCAAACCCGCCCATCCGGCAGTAAGAGAGGACATGGCAGTTGCTTTGGTCAAGGCAGGCAGCATAGATACGGGACAGACCAATATCTCAATACTTGATGCCTTCAATGATGCATCATTGATTTCTCCTAATTTAAAAAAATATGTCGCTGCCGCCGCACAGGCCGGCCTGATTAACGGATATCCGGTCAACGGCGGTAATGAATCAGAGTTCAGGCCCCAGAATACACTGACACGTGCAGAATGCGCCATGCTCCTTTACAGGTGCCTTAAAGAAGATGAAGAAAAGGTAACCTATGATGAGCAGAAAGTAACCTATCAGAATGATGATGAGGAATACACAGCACCTGCTGTTTCGTATGAGGTAACTGAAAACGGTCATATAAGGGTTATGTGGCAAGCCATAGAACATCCTGACCTTAAAGGCTGCAAGGTTGTTCTGTCAAAAAGCAACAGCTCGCCTGCATATCCGGCAGACGGTTATCTGGTATGGATAACCGATAAAAGCAGAACCTCACATACAGTCAAAGCAGGAGACAGCTACCAAAACGGTGACCTTGGAGGCAGTGTCAAGTCAGGAGTAACATACTATATAAGTGTTACTGCCGTTTACAAAAACGATAAAGTTCGGGGAAATTCAATGCCTGTTGAATTCTAGAAATCCTCCTGGAATTCATCCAGCGCTTCCTTGAGGAGGGTGACTGCATAAGCCATGCTCGGTCCCCCTCCAAAGGCAATGCTTACCATTGCCGCATCAACTATCTCCTCGCGTGCAGCCCCATGTTCAAATGCCTTGTACACATGGAAAACTATGCAGTAATCAAGACGGTTGTAAAGTGCTATCGCAACGCTTATCAGTTCCTTTGTTTTTGTGTCAATATCACCCGGGTCATATATATCCCCCAAAAGACTCATGAACGGTTTTACCCGGCTCTGCCTTTCCTTGCCGAACAGCTCCAGCCCGCCCATAAATTCATTTAGAAGCTCTCTTGCCCTGCTCATATCATATCCCCCGTTCTTTAAGTCAATACACTTATTATTCACACATATGCGTTTTTTATCAAAAAGCAAAATTTTTTTTTTATATAATTATTTGTGCTGCTGCTGTTGTCTTTCCTTACATCAGGTCCACACGAAAAAAGGGGTTAGATTTTAACTATCTGTTCATTTGGCTTTTTACTCCTTCTGAAATCGGGCATATCCATGGCACGCCCGCCGTTCATCACAGAAAGCTCTGAAAGGAGCCCGACAGCCGTCCATTCACAGGCTTCATAGACATCTATGGCAGGTTTTATGCCCTTGGTCATTGCATCCACAAAATCCTGCACTATAAAGAAATCCCCTCCCCAGTGACCTGAACTTTTTTGTTCTTCTGTAGCATTTATATATCTTGACGGCATATATTCATAAAAGTCCTTTAGCGGTCTCCATTTTGCATGATCGGTGTCTTCATCCATATCCTTAAGCCATATCTTATGTTCGTCCCCAAGTCCTCTTGTGGCTTCATAGCAGCCCTTTGTACCCTGCAGGGAATAATAGGTCATGTTATGAGGTCTTTCTGACAGGCAATCCAGCCGGATTTTTATCAATTTGCCACTCTCAAGTCTGCACATAGCAATACTTGTATCCTCCTGCCTCAGTTCAGGAGCCGTATGCCATCCGCTTCCAAAGCAGCTGACCTGTTTTATCCTGTCACCATCAAACCATTTCATTACAGGACCAAGGCTGTGCGTAGGATAGAAAACGCCTCTTTTGCCCAGCTGCCAGAACCTTCTCCATGATGTCCTGCCGCTCTTCTGATACCCGTAATTATATGTCAGCAGGGATTTGAGATCATGCAGGTACTCACCTTCACCGAAATATACTTCACCAAACATGCCTTTAGCTACCATATTGCCGATAAGCTGGTTTTCCGGTATGTAACAGTAATTCTCAGCCATCATGTATACCTTGCCGAATTTCTCGACCCATTCAACCAGCCACCACAGTTCATCCATGGTCACACCTGCTGTCACCTCGCACATAACATGTTTGCCGGCTTCAAGAGCCAGCAGTACCTGTGGTACATGGCACTGCATCGGTGTGGAAATAACCACTGCATCTATATCCGTTTCCAGCATATCCTCAAAAACCCTGAATGTCCTGGGTATACCATATTTGCAGGCCTGCTGCTTCAGCAGGTCCTCGTTTAGGTCGCAGAGCGCTTCCACAGTGATCTCTTCAAGTGATTCGAACCCTTTCATCGTGCTGAGTCCTCTTACTCCGACTATTCCTATCTTGAGACTCATTATAGTTTAAACCTCCTTACTGCTTCTACAGGATCAAGATTCTTTTTGACAACTTCACATAGTGCCTTCTGGTAGGCAATGGGGTCAGGCCTTTGTATCGCATTCCTCCCAAATACTACCCCTTTGGCTCCGTCTGAAATCTCCTGCTGTGCAAGAACCAGAGAATCCCTGGGGTCGGAGGTAGCGTGTCCACCAAGACCCAATATGGGCAGCGGGCATCCGCTTACCACTTCCCTGAATTTTTTAGTATAGAAGGTCTTAATCATATCAGCACCCAGTTCGGCAAGTATTCTTGTGCCTCTTAATACCTGGTCGTGCATTTCCTCATCTGATATATTATCGCTGTCGTTAGGAAAGTATTCCCCCACCACAGGTATGCCATACTGCCTTGCTTCATTGCAAAGTCTGGAGAATATCTCTACGTTTCTGGCATCATTTTCTTCATCACCTGTCTTAAGCGTAAGAGAAACCAATACAATTTCTGCTCCAAGCTCAACAGCATCCTTTACAGTGAAGGCATTTGCAGTCTTTGACTTTGTGTACTCCCACTCAAAACAGAAAACAGTACTCCAGTTAAGCCTTACCATTGGTATTGGTGCTCCCTTGTAATTGAATGCGTGTCCTGCATTTTTTAACATTCCCGGAGACATAAGTATTGCGTCCACACATGAATCTATCTTCTTTACAGTCTCCGGTAAATTCTCCATTCCTGGTATGGGGCCGTCCATGTATCCATGGTCAACAGCTATAATAACTGCGTTCTCTCCTCCTGAGAACAATTTTTGCATCCTTATTTCCCTTCCTGTCATCTTTTATACCTCCAATTCATACATTCAGTCTATAACAACAACTTCCCATCCTATAACCCTGCCCATTGCAGCAATATCTTTTACATTACATCCATAAACCAGCACACTGTGATGCGTTCCGCCCAACTCACTGTATGCCTGAAGAAACTCATCCAGAGCCAGCCGGGGCTTAAACCATCCCCGTATAGTCTCTTGCATGCTGTCGTGCGTATCGGTCCCAGGCATCTCGCCTTCTGCAATAATCAGCCTGTATATGCCTTTTCCCGCAGGAGCAAGGTTTACATGCAGGGCTTCTCCCTCCTTAAATCTGGCATAGCCTGCAGTTGTATCATCCGCATTGGTAAACGGAAATTCTTTTTTTACGACCCTTGGTTTTCGGGCCGCAAGGTTCAAGTTCATTTCCCCCATATGGCTTAAGAAAACACTGCCGTTTTTCCAGTCGGGACAGAACATTTCCACAAAAGACGTCTGAGGATATACTGACATCAAAGCCCCGCACAATGCTGCAGTGAGCACATCACCCTCTCCAGCATATCCTGTTCCCCTTGCCATTGCCTTGCTAATCTCCAAAAAAGGCATGCAGTCAACACCTGATTCCCTGGTTATATCCATGAAGTTTATTGTAAATGCTGTTAGCCTGTTTTCATTAATCCAGTTCCGCAATGCCAGTCCAACAGCAGTGGATTTCCTGTAAATTTCATCATCAAGCTGTCCCAGATTATATTGTAAACCGTCATTTTGCATCTCTTTTTCTATCTCATCCGGACTTATCCGTCTTAACAGTTCGGAACTGCCGGCAAAATCATACTCAACTAATTCAATCCCAATATCACGCTTCAGCTCTTCTACCGCTACTTGAAAGTCCCCCATTCCTGCAAAGCTCTTTCCTATTCTTCCAACCCTGGCCCTTTGCATCTCTGATGCAGCCCTTATTCCTTTAATCCTGCCTGTAACCCTGTCAATAACATCAGATTCTTTCCAGTGCCCTGCCTCAATAAAAAACCTCTTTCCTTTCCTTGCCAGCAGATTGCACATATCCTGGACTCCGTGTATACCGTGATTGAAAAATATTTCTGAGTCCTTCTGCCCGGAACCAAAATAATACGCAGGTGTGGTGTCAAGAACAACAACCGGCAGCTTTGTAAAAGCCAGTATGTCTGCCGATTCAAGTGATGGTGAGTATGCAAGATGCAAGGTTACTACTGCATCCACCCCCTGCTGCTCAAATAACTCTACAGCACTGCTGAATTCATCCTTTGTCCTGCATACAGGAACAGTTTCAACCTGAACCCCCCTGTTTTCAAATTCCCTGCATATTCTGCGGTAGAAATCCTCTACCCTTTCCCTCATTTCCGGCCATGAGTCATCATACAGCTTGACATACATGGGCAGCAAACCAGTTTTCAATTCAACCATATTAACCTCCGTTTCCGCTGTATACCGAACCATACATATCATTAAGATGTTTCATTATTTTTCTATATTTCTCATACTTGCTTTTATACCAGTGGGTCTTTCTTCTGTCTTTGCAAAGTTCTTTCTCATCAGTATATACCCTGTTGAATCCATCCTGATAACTGCTGAACAATCCGCATCCGTACCCTGCAACTATTGCTGCCCCGACGCATGCAGCATCAGACTGGTTCATTACAATAACATCCTCATCCATGACATTTGAAATTATATCCATCCACAATCTGCTTCGGCTTGCACCACCTATGCATTTAAGTTTTTTAAAACTGCAGCCGGCCTGGCGGTATTTTTCAAGGGCATATTTTACATTGAATGCTGCAGCCTCCATAACCGCTCTTGCAATATCATAACTGTCATGTTCAAGCCCGAGACCTGTAAGACTTGCCTTGCTGCTGAAAGCCCAGTCAGGAAAATTACTGCCGTTGAAATAAGGATAGAACATCAGCTCCTTTGAATTCTCCATGCGTTCCGAAGCCTTTCTGTCAATATCACTGAAACTCTCGAGTGTTCCGTCTGCTAATCTAACAGCCATGTTGTCTCTGAACCACTCCATAGATACTCCTGCTGCATATATTGACGCAAGTGCCCCCCAAAGCTCCCCTTCCATATGAGGACCCACTGCAATATTTGAATCTGTGTCAAACAAAGGCTCTCCGGTAATCCCAAGCAATACCCATGCAGTCCCGGTAGACAGCATAACATCTCCGCTTCTAAGGGCCCCGCACCCTGTCGCAGCACAGTACTGGTCATGGCCCCCGGAAACAACCATAACAGATTCATCCAGTCCCAGCTCTTTCGCAGCCCTGCTGTCAAGCCTGCCTATAAGCTTTCCTGATTCAGTAATGTCGGGAAGCATATCTTCATTTATGCCTGTAAGCTTCAACAGTTTGCTGTCCCACTTCCTTTCCCTGACGTTCATCATCTGTGTCATAGCTGCATTGGAGGGATCTATCTTATATTTTCCGGTCATCCTGTAGTTTATATAGTCCACAGTCGACAGAAACCTGTCAGCTGATTTATATGCATCTTGCATATTCTTTTTCATCCACATAATCTTGCAAAGGTTCATACTCCTGTTAAGCTGCCAGCCGGTTCTTTCATAATAGTATCTGCTGTCATGCAGCTCAAGCAGCATTTTCTGCTCCTTTTGAGCCCTTGTATCCATCCATGATATCGCATTTGAAAGGGGCTTTCCTTCACTGTCAACAGGAATCAGGCATCCGCCCTGGGATGATATGGACAATGCCGTAACATCTCTGCTGTCCTTAATGCTTTTCAAGCATTCCCTTGTGGTATGTACAACAGCATCCCACCAGTCATCAGCCCGCTGTTCAATCCTGTTCATACCGGGTTTAATAAGATCATAACTCCTGTAAGCCGTACTTGCCACGTGTCCTCTTTCATCAAGCAGTATTGCCTTGGTTCCTGTTGTACCAATATCAATTCCAAGAATATACAAGTCTATACCCCCTGTTGCCGCCAACTCAAAACAGCATACCGTTAATCAGTACAAACTGCTTCTGGTTTGCTCAATTATATTAAAGCCGTTTAAATAAAAAACATCCTCAATATCTTTTGGTGCAAGTCCGGCTGCTTCGGCAGCTCTCCTGAATGCATCAATTTCCTCATACATAAAAAATGTAAGCCGGTCTGCCTCTCTGCCTTCCGCTTCCCGCATATGGAAATCACCAGAGACATCCCCATATAATCCCTTTGGTACTATGTTTACATACGTCCCGTCTTCACATATGCGCCTCGCCCTCATCCGCAGTATGGGAAAATCACTCCCAAAAAGTATTCTGCCCGGCCCTGCGGCTTCAATGAGTTCCTTGAAAACAGAGCTGTTGGTATTTGCGCTTATATCAAACAACAGATTATCTGTTTTTTTAAGCACATCAAATGCATTCCCTGCATTTTCAATGCAGTATGCACGGCCTACATGAGCAATAACCGTTTTGATATCCGGATACTTCCTGTCTATCTCAACCATCTGGGCAAGGTTTACCGGGTCATTAAGTCTCCCGCTGCGGGGGATATGGAGTATGACAATACATCCCATGCTGTTTAGAACTTCAAGCTGATGATGAGGCAGGAAGTCAAAGATACGTATTTCTTCAATTGGTATATATGATGGCGATAAACTCAAGTATACTTTTACACCCAAAAATCCCCCGGAAAGTATCCTTTGCTTTAGTTCATCACCGCTCCATTCGGGCACAGCCAATATCAATGAAGGTATCTTGTGCCTGCAGGAACATTCCGTTACATACCTGTTGCTTTTCTCAATATCATAATCTACAGGGCTGCCGAAAATCAGCGGTGTAACCTTCTTGCCAGGGAAAATAAGGCGGTATGTCTCAAACAGGTCTTCCATTGAATTGTCCCTGGCAACCCTTGCAGGCCATCCGGCCGTATAAAGCTCTGCATCTCCCCTTTGTTCTCTGAACTCCTCAAGCCACACATGGGTATGTATGTCTACAATACTCTCAGGCAGGAAATCCTTTATCCTGTTTTCATAATAATCCCTGTCCACCCTTCTAACTTCAAACAAATTACTCATTCTACTTCTCCTTTCCTTAACGTTACCGGTAACGTTTTTGCGCAAATGAACACTTTTTCATAAAGGTAACTCGTGCTACCTAATACAATTCCTTAAAATACGGGTTTACCAGGTTATACTTGTTAACCAGGCTTTCCCTGACTATTACATCAAGACGCGTGTACATTTTCTTATACGGCGGCATCTTCCCTTCAATGAGGTATTCAAACAACAGTTTTATTACATTATATCCCTGCGAAAACGGGTCCTGGCTTATACACGCTGTAATGCTGCCGCTGTTTATCAATTCATTTACTGTCTTTTGTATCTCATGACCTATCATAACACACCCGGCTGAATTGTCAATACTGCTTTTTATCGTGGCAACTTCAGCCAGTGTTGCCCCGTCAACATTATAAATCCCGTCAATTCTACCAGCTTCAGACAGTGCATGTTCCAGAGCCGGTACGTTTAGCCTTCCGACCGCCGTACGCTTCAGATTGCCGTCAGTAACAACTATTCCCGGAAAGCCCTCTTCCATTACTTCCTTGAATCCTTCAAGCCTTTTTGCATAGTCCCATGATTTAATATCAATATTGAATGCAATAATTCTGCCTATTCCGTTTAAGAACCGTCCCATCATCTCCCCTGCTATGCGTCCGCTCTGTTTTTCCTGAGGGCCGACATAAAACAGCCTGCTGCTGCAGTAAAGGTCATCGTTGAATGTAGCAATGTGTATACCCCCATCAGCAATCTGTTTAATTTTATTCCTTACTGTCGATGTGTTGCGGGGAACAAGGGCAATTCCATCAACGCCCGCCTCCGCAAGTTCTGAAAGTGCATCATTCAAATAATCATCGCTGTCCCTCTCCTGAAGTTTTAGTTTAACTTCAATCCCAAAATCAGCAAACTCTTTTTGGGCTGTCTCTATTCCCAGGTTGACAGAATTCCAGTAAAAGGAAGGTTCTTTCCTGGATATCACACCGATTTTTACTTTTCTTGGTTTAAGGGACAGCATCCTTGCAACCTTGTCAGGTTTGTAGCCATATTTCTTTACTGCATGAAGAACCATCTTCCGGGTTTTTTCACTCACATCCGGCCTGTTATGTATTGCTCTGTCAACAGTCCCTATAGAGATTCCAAGCCTTTGTGCTATTTCCCTGAGGGTTACTCTGCTCATTGAGCACACCTCCCCTTACAGATGTCTGCTGCCTTTTTTGTTTTAAGTGACTTAAGCACCTTCTTCTTTGTTCCCTTTATCATATCATACCTGAAACCACTTAGGGAATTTACATATGAGGTATATTTTTGTGGTGTTGGTCTTTATTAATTTTTCTTTCAAATCTCAAGTATTAACTTTAAATATTTGTTAAAAAGAGATTTGCCCTCCCTTTACAATATAAGAAATGCTACTGAACTTGAACGAATACTCTTATATCTGTGCAATGTTTCTTCCGGCATTGTGAAATGGGAAAACACTCTTACGTATACCTGCATTTGCATTTCTCTATCTGTTGGGACACGCTGAGCGTTATGGCTGCAAAGGAACAGAATAGCAAAGTGCTGGCTGTTTAAGTATTGCGAAAACTTCTGCCGGTATCATCTCCTCATCACTGTATTCAGCCAATTTTAACAAAACATCTGTAATGACAATACAGCATATATCATGTTACAATAAGAATAACACATGAATACTACTTGTTGCGGCATTACCATATTGTAAATACCGGGGAAATATAATATATAAATAGGGTGTATAATCTGAGACAGGGTGGGGTGAAAACCCATATTATTGCACTAACAATCTTATGAAGGCGGGTGGTAGCGTGTACAATATTGGTATAGTGGGTTCTGATAACAGCCATGCTGACGCATTCTCTCAAATGATAAATCTACCAGACAAAAAAACAGGCACTTACAAATTCCCGGACTTCAGGGTCAGCTCAATCTTTGGAATTGACAGCAAGCGCACAGAAGACGTCGCCCGGAATGGTGCCATAGATTACATTGCAAAAAAACCTGAGCAGCTTATGGAAAAAGCAGATGCTGTAATGGTTGTTTTCCGTCACGGAGACCTCCATTCCAAATATGCACTACCCTTTATAGAAGCCGGTATTCCTGTATGGATAGACAAGCCATTTACGATAAAAAACCAGGACGCAAAAAAACTCATAGAAACCGCCAAAAAGAACAACGCCCTGCTTTCAGGAGGCTCGTCACTTAAATATATTTATGACGTAAGGATACTGAGAAATGCTGCAGAAAGCGGCAGCCGGATAGGCAGGATAAAGTCAGCAACCATTAACTTTCCTGCTACAATAGAAAATGAGTATGGAGGTATATACTTTTACGGGTCTCATCTTGCTGAAATGACAATGGCTATATTCGGCTATGGGGCAAGGTCGGTAACAGCAAATGAAAACAACGGTAATGTTGCAGCAATAGTAAATTATGATGACTACCAGGTCATCATGAATTTTACTCAAGGTATGAAACAATATTTTGCCATATTATATGGTGAAGAGCACGTAATGCTCAGGGAATTTGATATAACGGGTTCATATGTAAAAGCATTTGAGAAGTTTGCAAAAATGATAGTAACAAAACAATTGCCCGAGCCCCTGGATAACCTTTATGCTCCTGTCAGACTGCTTAACGCAGTTGTGGAATCATATCAGACAAAAACCGAAGTTGTAATCTAAGTGGCTGGTCAACATTTTTGCACAGCTGACTGCCTGTTCCAGGGGTCGGATATTACAGCCTTTTTTAATAAGGTGGAATTTCTGAATTCCTTTTCATAGCTTCTTGCTGTTTTTGAAAGGCTGAATCTTTCGGCTGTGATTCTGCCGTTTTTCTGAAGCTGCTTTCTT
This sequence comes from uncultured Eubacteriales bacterium, assembly GCA_964471145.1. Lineage (GTDB taxonomy): Bacteria > Bacillota > Clostridia > Acetivibrionales > STF1-152 > CAYYGK01. The sequence continues at coordinate 23,806 of CAYYGK010000010.1, forward strand.
AATGCCTGGTCATCAAAGAGTTTTTTTAAGTTTTCTGCCATCTGATACACATTTCCGGGTTCATACATCAAGCAGTTGCAGCCGTTTTTAGCATATGCTTTAACTCCACTGTTATCAGATGTCAAAAGCGCTGCACCGCATGATACTGCCTCAAGGGGCGCCACAGCAAAAGGACCATATAGATTCCCGCAAATATGTATGTCAGCTTGTCTTAACGCATCTGCCATCTTCTCCTGGCTGAGCCTGACATCAACCTTAATCTCCAATCCCTTAAGGCTGTAGTTGCGTTGGAGTTTTTTTGGTGTCAGCCAGTTAACAGAAAAAGTGTATCCCATTTCGCTCATGCAGTAAAGAGCTCCGGCAATCATCTCATTACCGTTTGATTTCCCGGTATCATCTCCTGTAATGGTTATTTTCAGAACTTCATTTGTTTGAGACGGCCTCCTGCGGTGAAACACTGCTCTTTCAATCCCGTTTCTTACAACTGCGCACTTTCTTGAAAAATTCTTCTTAAGTATCTCACTTATTTTATCTGTTCCGCTCAAAATTCTGACAGGCATTGTAAAAGCTGCGGCAACAGCTTTCCTCATTTCATCGGTGAGGTTCGTCATTTCAAAAATTTCATTGCCCCAGTCGGCAAACAGATATTTTATGGGGGAATTTATTCTGAGCGCATCGGTTACACAGTCCCATCTTCCTGCAACCACAATATCGGCAGACACTACAAGGTCTGAAAGTCTGCTGTCCGGATGTACCTGGAAAAACGGCACCTTGCATTTAATCCATGAAGGGTCAGGAAAATGTGAATAAACAGCAACCTGAAACCCTCTGCCGGCCAGCCTGTTTGCCTGTTCAATCAGCAGTTTTACTGCACCGCAGATTCTTGTATCCGGAAGCAGATATGTAAGCCTCATCCTTCCCGGATTCTTTACATAGCTTAAGAAAGACTCCGTACGAAAATCATATCCTTTGTCATTTAGTATTTCTGTAACCTTTTTTATTCTTTCTGTGTCATTGTCTAAAAGCGCAGTATTAATAATGGACTCAGCACTTCTTTTAAGACCTGTGCATCTTAATTCATCACACCTTTTCTTAAAATGCGTTTTTTCTGCTTCTTCAAATACGAACATTTCAATATCCATCTCCTGTATACTTTTAAGTTTCCAAATCACATTCTCTGTAAATATGTCGTGCAGGAAAATATGTGTCAACAAACAGCCTTATGCCATAAACAGCAGCTCTTACACAGAAGTGCCGGTCCTCACCCCACAATGTAAGATTTTTGACCGGTGTAAAATCAAGCCCTTTATGCAGAGCTTGCCTGGTTATAAGGGTGCATGCTCCCAGCATACCAACCTCATAGGTACCGGGGCTTTTGAGTTTTCTCAGAAAAGACTGCCTTCTTTGCTCCGCTTCCTTTTTAGTAAGTTTCTCTTCTCTTTTTCTTGGAACCATATCATACTGGTCAAACAGCCATACATTGGGAAGGGGAAGAAGATCAGGCTGCCATTTGGTCCAGAAAACCTCACTTACCACGTCAGCCCCCGTACCAGCAAGATGTATGACCGTCTCGGGCTGCAGAATAATATCCGAATCAACAAGAAACAAAAAATCATAACCACCGTCAAGAGCTGCCCGTATGATAGCATTTTTGTATCCTGCAACCTTCCAGATAAGGTCTTCTTTCCAGTAATGCATCTTTTCATCACATATATACTCATCATTTTTCCTGCCATTGCGGATTATGGTGTTTCCCTTAGTCTCTTGGAAATCTTTTAGCAATCGTGTTGATTCTTCCTGGCTGTTATCATCTATGAACATATAGTCAAAATCAAGCGAACCGCTGCACAGGATGCGCAGCGACTTAAGAAATTCCCTTAGTATGCAGGGTTTCTGGTGTACAGGACTGCCGATAAGGACTTTTTTGTTTTTATACATTAATCCTTTGCCCCTTTATTATCTGAATAATCTGAATAGAACCGGTTTGCCCTGAATTCTGAAATCTGTTTAAAATATGGGTCTTCATGTATTTTGGAAAGCTGCCTCAAACCGTATATGCCATATTGCTGTACAAGCCCTTCAAGGTTCTTTTGAAACTCTTCATTGATATTTTCCATCTGCATGCGCTGTGCGAGCGATGCATGAAAAACAAAGGTGTTCAGATTGGCTTTGGGTTTCCATCCATTCCTTGTCCCCATGAAATACCTGTAACCGATTAGAATACTGTCATCTTCATAACCCTGCTTACCGTTTAGCAGCCTGGTATCATAACCACCAATATGCTCTAATACAACAGATTTGTGAATAACCGGGTGAACCATCCCGTGGCATGTTTTATCCCTTGCAAGTGTTTTAAGAAGCTTGAGCTTATCATTATATCCGCTTGGTACATTTACAGTTTTTTTGCCTTTATGTTCAGGATGTATCTCGCCAAAAGCCGTAAGTATACCTGGAGCTATCATAGGCTCATCGTATTTACCGAGGTATTCAATCAGCACCTGTTCCCAGTTTTCTGAAAACAACATATCTACATGTATTTCAGAAATGTATTTTGTATTACTCATATTTTTCCATACATATTCGAAGCAGGCCTGCCTGCCCTGCGGTATGCCGATATTTCTGCCTTCCCCCAGTATTACATGCCTTATTCTAAACTGACTGAGGAACACTTCAAGTTCACTTTTGTCCATGTACCCCTGGTTGTAGACAACAAGAAATCTATCAAATGGCTTTTGGGCAAGGCTGTTGAAGCACTCAATAGCCATTTGCTTATCCTGTTCCCCCAGGATTAAGAAGGGTATGGTATGCGCTATAACAGGCATGATGCTGCTCCCTTTCATATTTGTTTTACGCCCTTTGAGTAGAGCAGGTAGCCCCCCAGAGATTTTAGCATTTCTTTCCTTTCCTGAGCAGATAAACTGTCCAGAAAAGAAAGTATCACATATTTGACACCATAGTATTCGGGCAAGAGGTCCAAAAAATCTAAAGAATTTATATGCGCAACAGTGTACTCACTTTCAAGCTTCATGGAGCATTTTTCAAATATGCTGCTCATTGTCTTTACGGGGTATTCTTGACCATATCTCCATGTACCGTTTTTTTCAGCAGCCCATTTGCCCAGCCTGTAAAAGAAGCTGTTGGAATAGGGATTGAAAGTATAAAACTGTCCGGCTATTCTTGCAATCTCCCTTGTTATATCCACCCTCTCACTTCGGGTAAAATGCTCCATTACACCCGAATTCCACACAATATCAAACTCGCCGTCCTTAAACGGCAGTGGTTTTCTTAAATCATGCTTTACAACCCTGACATCCTGCTTCTGTCTTTCAAAAATGCTTAAGCCAAGGTCAAGCGCATTCTGTGAATAGTCCAGCAGAGTTATCCTGGCACCTTCCATAGACATTTTAAGAGATACTCTGCCTGAGCCTGAACCCGCTTCGAGTATTTTTCTGCCGCTGAAACCTGAACACTCCCTCTTAAGCGTGCAATATATCTCTTCCGAAAGGTCATCCCATTCAGCATCTGTTTCCGATACCCACAGGTTTTCCCAGGTTTCAAGAGACATGACTACACCTCCGTCCATTCGACCAGATTGGGATTTTCATCAATTACCGATTCAATCTGCTCCTTCCAGCCCCACTTGAATTCAGGGTCAAGGGCCAGATACCTTTTATATCTTTCAATCCTTCTGTCAGGATCTGCCCATCCATAATGCTTAAGCCGAAGCTGTGAATTGCTGCATGGCATCTGGTATATGTTGGCAGGAAAATGCCCGCAGTGCTGGGGTGTTTCTTTCCATACATACGGAAATTCACGCTGGTAGCGGACCAGAAATGCCCTGTATGTCCTGTGGGCATTCCAGTACCTGTCTTCACGGTAATGTTCACTGTCCCAGAAATCATAAAGCCTGAAGTTGATGACATCATATTCTGTCTGGTCAATCAGCTGCCTTACACAGTCTTTAAACCTGTCTTCAAATACATGGTCGGCATCAACATTCAGAATCCAGTCGGGATTTGTCCTGACGGCTTCATCCCACTGCTGCCTTCTCAACTCAACCTCATTTGAGAATCTGGACACCGGATTGTGTATAACCCTGTGAGGAATACCTTCAAACACTTCATGCACTATCGTTGCACTGCGGTCTGTACTGGCATCATCGATAATTACCGCATCATCTATGTATTCAACATGCCGCCTGAGTACTTTTCTGAGCATGTTGCCCGCTTCATTGTGTACTGTCATAGAAAGTGTCAGCCTGTTGCCTTCTTTTTTTGCATAGCGATTTAAAGTAATTACACCCATTAATTATTCACCTGATATTTACCTTGTCGATGCTATAACATATGCATCCGTTATTTGTGTTGTTACTTACAGCCCCTTAAGTTTAAGTTCATAAAACATTTCTGCTCCTTCGGCATCAATCAGTTCAAATTCCTTTATTGACCTTATAAATTCCTGGTATGCAAGCCCCAGGCTGTTGTATGAATAATAAAGCTTTGCAAGCCTTAGCAGCACAGTCCTGTCATTGACTGAGTTTAAAAGCTCTAATGCCTTTTCGAAAATTTTAAATTCGTTAACACTGATAAGGATTTTTAAGAGGTCAAATATAATACCGGTATATATTGATGATTCTTTTTCATCATCACTTAACAAGACCTTTTCACCGGTTGCAGCCAACTGGACAAACGCTCTGTAAACTCTTACCATACGGTCATCCTGTTCCTTATCCGATAGGACCGACAAAGCCTTACTGCTGTTGTTATCCAGTACAATACAAAGGGTTCGGATGCATGCGGCTTTTACTTCATAATCCTTTTCACCTGCAAGGCCTTCCATTATGTGCTGTGCTTTTTTATACTCTTTCAGGTACAGTTTGCACAGTGCTTTGCTGTACAGGTGGCAAGGCAGCCTGCCCTGCCTTTTGATATCCATATCAATATATTCTATAGCGAGTTCATAGTATCTTTCTTTCATCA
>CAYYGK010000011.1:0-27950 GCA_964471145.1 uncultured Eubacteriales bacterium
TTATGAAAATGATATTGTACTTTCTTCTGGCAGCAGCTGCAGTTACATGGCTGTTCATGCCGGATGTTCTTCCGCGCTGTTCATTGTGCGGCAGGAAAAAGCTGCGCCCGTTTTTCCTGCTCCATGAGACAGTTTCAATAAAACCCGGCTACCGCGGAAAAAAATCAGTGTGCAGAAAATGCTGCAGCCGATATGGAGTCATATGCCTTAGAGATTTAGACCGTGTGGAAAGAATCAAAAGAAAACTTGAGGTAGATATAAGAACCTGGGGAATGGGGAACTAGTTATCCAGGTTGTGGTAGACGTTCTGCACATCATCATTGTCCTCAAGTGTATCTATCAGTCTGTTAAATGTCTGCCTATGCCCATCTTCAACTTCTACGTGGGTAGTTGGAACCATTTCTATGCCTGCCGACTCAAATTTGTACTTTGTAAGCCTGTCTCCCACCTGGGAAAAATCTGACGGTTCTGTTATTATCTCAATATACTCATCTGCAACGTCAACATCCTCCGCACCTGCATCAATCGCTTCAAGCATCAGTTCCTCACTATCTATGTCTTTTGTTTTTTCTATGATGATTACTCCCTTCCTGTTGAAAAGATAGGAAACACATCCGTTGGCACCAAGGTTTCCTCCGAATTTATCAAAAATATGCCGGATATCTCCTGCTGTTCTGTTCTTATTGTCGGTCATAGCCTCAACTATAAGAGCGACACCATCCGGTCCGTATCCCTCATACACTATTTCCTCATAGTTCTGGGCGTTTACATCCCCGGCAGCCTTTTTAATACTCCTGTTTATGCTGTCATTGGGCATGTTGTTAGTCTTTGCCTTTGCAATGACGTCCTTGAGTTTATTGTTTATTTCAGGGTCTGGTCCACCCTGTTTCACCGCAACGGCTATTTCCCGTCCTATCTTTGTGAATATCTTGCCCCTTTTTGCATCCGATCTTTCCTTCCTGTGCTTGATATTGGCCCATTTTGAATGCCCTGCCATATGATACCTCCCTTTCGGCAATAACCCGTTATTATTTACAATTTATGCTTAACGTTATACAATTAGCTGGAATCAAATATAATATAACATATCAGCATATGATGTTTCAACCATGGTTCTCCAAAAACAGACAGGCAATTAAAAATAGTAAGGTGGCCACTTGTATATGAAAGACAACACACACGAGAATACGACCGACTATAAAAACAGGATGGATTTTCTGGTTGATATGTGTCATGAGCTTAAAACCCCTTTGAGTGTCATTATGGGTGCTTCAAAGCTCATAGAACTTGATGCTGGATCGGGGTATCCGAAAATACTGAAAAATTCAGACCTCATTGAAAAGAATTGCTACAGGCTCCTGCGCCTTTTAAACAATATTTTAGACATGGCAAGGCTGGACTCGTCACACATGGAGTTCGCACCGGTAAAATGCAACATTCCCGAACTTACAGAGCAGATAACCCGTTCGGTATCACCCTATGCAGAGGAAAAGGGTTTAACTCTTAGTTTTAAATGCAGCGATATGAATATACATGCCTCTGCAGATACTGATTTGATGGAAAGAATACTGTTAAACCTGCTATCAAATGCTATCAAGTTCACCCCTGAGGGAGGCAGAATTACAGTAATGGTAAACAAGAAAAATAATAGCGTTGAAATCTCTGTAAAGGATACCGGCCCCGGAGTGCCAAAAAGCATGAAAACCAGAATTTTTAAAAGATTCAGCAGGACAGCTCCGGGCCAGGGCAGCGGAATAGGTCTTGCACTTGTCAAGTCTCTTGTTGAACTGCATGGAGGTAACATCAGGCTTCAAAGCTCCGAAAGCAAAGGAAGCACTTTTATTGTAAGTCTTCCGATAACAAACTCCCTGAACAACTCTCATAATATCAGCAGGTCATGCCAGGTTACAGAAAACGTAACCCTGGAATTGTCAGATGTTAATATAAAAAGATAACAACCATGCATCCAGATACTACGTATTAAAATCCATATAAGCATGTTTACCCTCAGTTGCTTTTCCGCTTCCTGAAGTAATTCTGCTGAGAATTTGAAAAAAGGTTTCTCTTGAATGGTATGGAACTGCAACAACCAGGTTTACACTGTCTGTATAGACTGTATCGATTATTGGAAAACCTTTTTCATTTATAGTGTTTTGAAATGCTCCCATACACTGATATTCAATTTCAGTATTGAACAGGGTGCACAGAACCTTTCTTGTAATACCAGCCTGTCCTATGCCAAGGGCGGCAGCCTTGCCATAGGCCCTGGCAAGACCTGATGCTCCTAGCAGCTTGCCTCCAAAATACCTGCTGACAACAATCAGGGTATTCATCAAATTTGCTTTCTTTATGGCCTGCATGACAGGAAGACCTGCAGTTCCCTGTGGTTCGCCATCATCACTGTACCTCTGAACGGCCACACCTGTTGTAACATTATATGCGTACACATTATGGGATGCATCCCGGTGACTGGTCCTGATGTCTTGCAGGCATGTTCTGGCAACATTTTCACTTAAAACAGGTCTTACATGTGCAATAAACCTTGATTTCTTTATAACAAGTTCTGAACATGCCGGACCCCCTGGAGTTCTGTAATCCTTCAGCATAGAAATCAGACAGCCTGCGCTGTATGAATGCTCCTGTATTTGTTATGGAAAAGGTGCAACAACGCCTTATCCTGGCTGCCGGGTACCATCTCCATTGCTTTTTCCACATTAAAAAATCCTCCATCAGTGCCGATCACATCATCTATGCCCTGGCTCCTGTCGAAGGATTCCATTATATACCATGTGGTTTTGTCACAAACCGGCTTTTTTCTTGATACGGAAGAAACCTCGTAATTGGTAAGCCCTGCTGTAGAAACTATTTCCGCCAAGACTCCAATGTCATCCCTGACCTTTTCAAGTGCCGTCTCATATGACAGTTTTCCCCTCCTGATAATTTCCTTTGGAAAACCCCAGTCGCCGTTTCCTTTTCTGACAAGCAGTACCCTGTCATCCCTGAAAACAAGACCGCCGGCACAATTTCTGATGAGCATGTGAAAACCCCTTCCGTTATTCATTTTTTAGTTAAGGTCAAAGCTGCATATGTCATACATAATGTATTATTAACCGTTAGTTAACCTTATATTAATATTATAATATATACTGCCATTTTTTTGTGTCCCATACCCAAAAAAAATATTAAATTAATGTTACACAAATCATTTTCATACTCCTGTTGAACCAAACCCCCCTCCCCTGTTGCTCCCAATATCCCTCACCGATTCCACCTGTCTGAATACAGCCCTTGGAACAGGCTTTACAACTATCTGAGCAATCCTGTCACCCTTCCTTATCTTATAGGTGCCGTTTCTGTTTCCCCTGCTGTCAAGAGTGAATGGGGCAATATCCTTTCCCGGGCTGTACACGGAAGTGTTGCTCATAATAATACCCAGTTCATCCCTGTAGCCACTATCTATTGTTCCTGGAGAATTGGAAATCCTCAGCGGCGTATTAAGAGATATCCCGCTCCTGGGTCGCACCTGGATTTCATAGCCTTCAGGTATTGCAAGCCTGAGTCCTGTAGGCAATACAGCAGTCTGGCCGGGCGAAAGCATCACATTTTCCACCGAGATGACATCCATCCCTGCATCTCCCTTTCTGGAATATGAGGGAATAACAGCGTCTTCCCTGCATATTTCCACACATATTTCCACTTCTGTGTTTTTCATGTTTATTTTTCCCCCTTTATTCTAACGATTGGCGAAAGAGTTTTGAAAAATTTTAATTATAGCCGGAGTAACATGCGTCAGGTCATTTATTCTAAGTGACCTGATGCCCGTAATCCTTCCCGCAATAACAGTAGGCACCTTGTTCATTGTGTGTGTTCTGACTGAAATATCCTCAATATTCCCATGGTCACTTGTAACGACAATGATATCCTCGCTATCATCCATTAATTTAAAAAGCCTGTGCAGAAACCGGTCAAGTGTCTTTAGCACTTCTGCTGCCATATTTGTGTTGGTGGAATGACCGGCAATATCCGTCATAAAATGTTCAAAAAGGGTAAAATCGTAATTTCTACTTATTTTGTAAAGACTGTCTGCTGCCTTTTCAGGAGATATTGCATTCACACCCTGCACTGTTTCACTGAGTATTTTTCCTGTAATATCGTGGTATACTCCGCTACCTTCCCTGTAATTGTCCACAGTCCTGAATGGAATGTCCTGTGAAAGACACATCACTGAAGTCACAGAAGGTCTGTTTCTCCTGTCCCTTCCATCCAGCATCTTCTGAAGATACTCCTGCCTGTACACATTGGAATTTGTAACATTATGACCCATGGAGATAAGTTTCTTAAAAAGGCTGCTTTTTCTTATAATTGGAGTAAGGGTAGGTGTAGGCTGTCCGCTCAGGTGCCTGCCAAGTATTGAAGGTGCATTCACTCCCGTGAAAAGGGCTGTCTGCCCGGTGGCGCTCTGCGGAAGGCCATCTGTCCCAAGCGTTGTTTCAGTTTCAAACATTGTTATTCGCCTGCGGGATAGAACAGGAAACTCTTCATATCCGAGCATATGTTTCAATACAGGTACACAGGATGAAAAAACAGGATTCTTTTCGGGTATTTTCTCACCCAGACCCAGACCGTCTATGAATATCAGAAGCATTTTCATGCTAATAGGAGACCTTTTCACTGTTTGCTTTGTCGAGGGAATTCCTGACCTCTCTGAGTTCTGCCTCACGCTTTGCCAGTTCCAGCTGGAGTTCGGTATTCCTCTTGCTTAATTCCTGCTTTTCCTTTTCGGTCTTCTTCTTCTCTGACACAAGTGTCTGAATTTTTTCCTTTGCGTCTTCAAGTTCCCTTTTCAGTTTGTTTTCTCTTTCACAGGTCTTATAATAGTCGTCTGCTATGTTCAAGGCTGTCAGGACTGCAGTAAGAGAAGTACTGAGCTTGTTGTTCCTTTTCAGAATGCCGGACATCTTTTTATCTACATACAGACCGATTCTCTGAATGTACTCATCCGATTCAACACCCATCAGCTTGTAATCCTTACCTGCAATCCTTACCTCGACCCTGTTTTTGTCAGTCACAAAAACCAGCTCCTTTACATCTTCGGCCGGGTATAATACATGGAAGCCGACAGTATTCGACCAGCTGTCCCATGTCTCATTCTATTATACTATATTCAGCCAAAAAAAGCATATAATTTTCGCACAGAGGACGTACACTGCATATTCTTTTGCTTATTAAAATATAAATAACTTGAGCAACAGTTTTGGAGTGATTTCTTTTGTATAACGGTGAAAGAAAAACATTTCTCGGGTTTTCTGAAAATATGGAGGCTTTTTTATGCTATCTGCTGGGGTGGGTGACTGGCATAATGTTTTTGCTTCTTGAAAAGAAAAGCCGCTTTGTCAAGTTCCATGCCCTCCAGTCAGTATTGACTTTTCTGCCTCTTTTTGTGCTGGGCTACATCCTTGGTGTAATACCGATAATTGGTACACTGCTTGTATATATGCTCAATACATTAACATTTCTGTTATGGATCATACTCATGTATAAGGCATATAAACATGAGTGGTACAAGCTGCCTGTTGTGGGTGAACTGGCAAAGCAGCAAACAGAATGAGCCAATGCTATTTCAGTGTGAGTATATTACCCGTATCAGGTTCGACGTATACCAGCCAGTAACCCTTGCAGCCGTACCTTGGCAGGTGACCGCCGGCCTGCACCCATCTGCACATATCTCCAAAGGGGCTTGCATCCACCCTGTATGAACCTGGAATACCGCATACAAGGTATCTCTTTGATCTTTTTCTGTCGGTGAATATACCTGCTATCATGTATCTGTACCTGTTGTGCGCCTCCATCACATTGGCACTGAACAGCAGCGGTGTCTTTATATTGCACCTGAACAGCAGGTTTTTAAGGTGAACAGGGCTCTCCACCCTCCACCAGTTATAATCGCTCCTTCTGCTCCTGAACGGGTCAACCTTTTGAAAATTACTGTCAAGCATTTCTTTGAGCCTTCCCAAATCGGGTTTTAAAGGCTGTTTTTCATCTTCTTCATTCTGTCCGGCCCGTAATTCCTCATCACCCTCAGGCCTGTCTTCCGTTTCCTCACTTTCAGCAGCATCCTCAGCATCTTTTGCCTCTTCGTACTCGTCTTCGGTTTCTTCGGGAATCTCATTTTTATCGGAACTCTCTTCCTCTGGTTCTTGTGGTTTTTGTGTTTCTTGAGGTTTTTCCTGTTTTTCTGCTTTCTCCGGAGCCGGGCACAGATAATGTCTCCAGTCCACCTCTTCATCAAAGCATACAGCCAGGGGACACGCAGGTCTTTCTCCTCCTGTCTCTGCAGCAGTCAGTACCGCCGCTTCATATTTTACTGACGGGTCAAACTTACACTCTATGTTCATGCTTCCACCTTCCGGCACATCACTGCCTGCATCATAAACCTCCCCGCCACCCCTGCTATTAACAAGATATAACCTGTATATTGTTCCCTCTTTCTTTGCAAGATTTGAAAAGAATGATGTGAGTTTCCCCCTGCCTTCCCGTACCTCCATCCTCATATGGCCTGACGGATTTCTCCCTTCTGTTCCATAACCTGAGTCTACCTGCCTGAATATTGCATACCTGCGCTTATAATCTCCTGCAAGCATTTAAATCACTGCTCCTTCCCAGACTTTTTTTGCAGCAAAATGAAGACCTCATATATATGTATATGTTTGCCGGGTGAATATAAATAACAAATAAGGCTCAAAAAAACCGCCGTTTAAAGAAAACGGCGGTCCATATGTTCTGCTACAACTAAAACTCCAGCGGGGATGCAGTATCACCATATTTTTGATGTGCCTGTTTAAGCCTTGTAATCTGTCCTTCAAGCTCGTTTTTGAATTTTTCCGGCACTTCAATTTTACTGAAAACTTCTGTCATCCTGTCCATTTTATCAAGGTATTTTTTAATCCTGATGGAAAACTGCTCAATATACTCTTGCCTGGTATAATCCTTTTCTCTTTCGGTTTTAAAGAGTTCCCTCAGGTCCTCGTATTTGGGAATCAAGCCAACGGGTGTCTTTATTGCATCATACTCACCGTTCACCCTTCCTTCAGCCCACAAAATCCACACCTTCTTGTCTGGTATATCATTGCAGTACTTTCCATTGTCATTTTTTAAGAAATAGTTAGTTGCGTAAACCGTGGGTACTACATCAAGCCCCTCAGCAAAATCCAGATGGGACTGCAGGTACTTCTTCATAGGAACAGAAATAAAATCAAGATTGGCCATAGGATTATGCTTCCTTACACCTTCCTGTCCAAGAGTTGCAGCAGTTGTTTCTGATTCTACAGTCGCCCCGAGGAACACACCATGTTCCCAGGTAAGCGCCTCTGCTACAGGCACGGTTGTATCCGAGTCCCGTCCTCCGTATACAATTCCTCTTACGGGTACCCCGTCCGGGTCATCAGCCTTTTCGTCTGCATTGTCCAGCTCATTTATCCTTACAGTATACCTTGCATTCTTGTGTGCGTGTGGAATTTCTTTGCCGTTTTCATCCTTTTTACCCTTGTACCATTTCCCGCTGAAGTTTATACCTTCATCCGGCGGGTCCATTCCCATTCCCAGCCAGTAAGGCCTGTCGTCATTTATAAGGACATTGGAGAATATGACTTCCCTTGGTGTTGTCAGTGCTTTATAAATGATAGCATCATCTTCGGGATTGACATCCTGGATAATACCGAAGATACCCTGCTCAACGTTAACAGCCATCACATTTCCATCAATCTTTCTAAGGTATGCTATGTCGTCTCCCACAATTGTCTGTCCCGGAATCATGGCTGTGCTTGTCTTGCCGCATGCGCTGGGAAACGCACCGGTAAAATAGGTTATGCGCCCGGGTTTTCCGTGTACACCCATAATGAACATATGCTCAGCAAGCCACCCCTCATTCTGCGCTTTCTTTATCGCAAGCCTTAATGCAAGCTTTTTAAGGCCCACACTGTTGCCTGCGTATTGGTTGTTAACCGAATACACCCTGTTTTCTTCAAGGTCAATGTATATCCTTCTTTTATCTATATCGGCACTCACATTGTTTTCCAGCCTGCCTGCCGAATGCAAAAAGAAAAAGAAGTCCGGGGAACCGTTGAGTTTTTCAAACTCTTTGTATCCTGACCTGTAGAGTATTTCCTCACTGTGTGTAACATATGACGAGTCGGTTATCTGCATGGCCCTGAGAGTAAATGTTGAATCGGTCGGACCAAGGGAGAAAAAGCTTATAAGCATTTCCTTGCCCTTCATTGCACCATCCAGAAACGACTTGACTTCAGGAAGCCCTTCATTTTTCATTACGTAATTGATGTCTATCCCCCAGTCAACCTCCCTGGAAAGCAGGTATCCGGTATGAGCCTTGTCTCTTGCCTGGTCATTGGGCCCGTCGAAATGGATGGTATGCCCTTCCATCCTAAGCTTGCTCTCTTCACCATTTTTAATTGAAAGTTGCCTGACATATTCAATATCTTGGCTTGAATCGGTAATAACCTTTATTTTTTCGGGTTTGCACAGTTCAATAGCTTCATTGGCATATTCCATAACCTTTGGGTTATTGAGTGCTTCCAGTTTGCTTCTTGTTTCCTTATCCATCGCTATACCTCCCTTGTAAGATTGTTGCATGCAGTTTCATGCAATCAAAATACATTATACTTTATATTCGTTATTAATAAAAGGGATTCTTCCAAAAAAAAATTCTAAATTTTCAACTTTGATGTGCAAAAAGTGAATTCGCAAGCTTTTCAAACTGCATCACAGAAAGAGTCTCCCCCCTGCAGCCGGGGTCAATGCCCGTAGTTTTAAGGATATCCAGTATTTGTTCCCTTGTCATGCTGAAATATCCGGAATTGAATAATGCATTTTTCAGTTTTTTCCTTCTCTGGCCAAATGCAGCTCTTACCGTTTTTACAAATTCACCCCTGTCCGCAGAGGTTACGACAGGCTGACCGAATAAGTCCAGTCTGATGACGGCAGACCAGACATCCGGACCTGGAATGAAACAACCGGGTGAAACATCCATAATCTTTTCAGGCTGTGTGTAATAGCCTACAGAAACTGTCAGTGCCCCGTAATTGCTGCTTCCCGGCTGTGCTGTCAGCCTGTCTGCAACTTCCTTCTGTACCATCACCGTAATACTGTCCAGGCCAGCGCTTTGCTCCACCAGCTTAATAATTACCGGAGTTGTTATACAGTACGGCAGGTTGGAAACCACTTTTCTGACCATACCGCTCCTCCCGTACATCTTAAACAGCTCTGCAATGTCCATACTGAGAATATCGCCGTCAAGTATTACAACATTGTCACAGTCTGTTGTAAGGCTTCTTGTAATATCAGCAAGCTTTCTGTCTATCTCCACGGCTATTACGCTGCCTGCTCTTTCTGCAAGTCCCAGGGTAAGACTGCCCACGCCGGGGCCTATTTCAACAACACAACTGTTTCTGTCAACAAATGATGCATCAATGATCTTTTCAGCTATGGAATTATCTGCCAGAAAATTCTGCCCCAGCCTTTTGACAGGTCTTACACCGAATTTTTTGAGTATGGTTCCTGTTTTCATGAGCCAGGCGGAAGTATATCCGCTATAACCCATTCACCGGCTGTTTCGTCAAACCCAAGGATAAATGTCCTGTTGTTCACGCCGGGTTCGAATTCACACCCGCCATTATCCTCATTCTCCTTAAGCTGCACCTCCAGCATGGCATTGAAAACATGCTGTTCCCCGTAACCCCCAGGAGAATCTTCTATATATTCAAGGCTTTCAATCTTCATGCTCTTCACCTTCTCCCTGTATCCTGTTGAATATGAGGTTAATGAAGGTTTGGAAGCATAAAGGAGTGTATGTCCGTATCTCATCTGGTAAGCCTGCGTGTAATCACGACTGTTAAGCAGCTCAACATACTGTCGGATCTTTTGGGCAAGCATCTGCCGGTCAGCCTGCTCTTTTAATAACTCAATCAATTCACTGCTTTTTTTCAGGTCTGCTTCATTCTGCCTGATGCCTGCCTTAAGGCTTTCTATCTGGCTGTTCAAATCCGAAACAGTGTTTTCAAGCGATTCTATCTGTTTCTTAAGGCTTTCGTTTTCATTCTCAACCATTTTCTTCTCATCTGTCATGTAATTTATATAGTCTTCCTTGTTTTCATTAGTATATTCAAGGTCCTTTATGTCTGCAGCCTTGTTTTCCCGATCCCATAAAAGGTAATTAAAACCTGCAAAGAACAATATTATAACGGCACATACCAGTACCAGCAGAAACTTCTTCAAAACCTATACCTCCCGGCCGGAGCCTGTATCCAATCTAAAAAGCCTTGCAGCATTGTCTGATGACTTTTCCGCTACTCTCTCATAATCAGTGTTTCTTATTTCGGCAATCCTCTGTACTGTATATTTCAAAAGCCCTGAATCATTTCTTTTTCCCCTGCAGGGCTCTGGTGCCATATATGGGCAGTCGGTTTCCACAAGCAACCTGTCTTCCGGTATGTATTCGACCACTTCCACTATTTTTTTTGCGTTTTTAAACGTAACAACTCCCCCTATGCCTAAATGGAACCCCATTTCAACAACCTCAGCGGCAAACTCCGCACTTCCGGAGAACATATGGAATACTCCGCCTTTGAGCCTGTCTGCATACCTTGATACAATTTCAGCCGTATCCCTGTGTGCTTCCCTGTCGTGAATTATTACCGGCAGTCCCAGTTCCGCAGCCAGTTCAAGATGCCTGGAAAACCACTGTTTCTGAATAGGGCGGGGGCAATTGTCATAATGATAGTCAAGTCCTGTCTCTCCTATTGCAACCACTTCTTTGCGCGCGGCACATTCCTCAAGATGCTTGAAGACACTGATGTGTGCGTTAGCGCAGAAATGAGGGTGTATACCGGCTGCAGCGTGCAGGAACGGATATTTTCGGGCAAGAGATAAACAAAGGTGCAGCGACTTATTATCAGACGACGGGTTCACAATATGGAAAATCCCCTCCCTGTGTACCCTCTTGAGGGTTTCATCCCGGTCACTGTCGAACCTGCTGTCATCATAGTGTGCATGTGAATCAACCAGCATGGCACTCTCCATTAATATATTCAAAGCCTTATCTCAAATCCTATTATAACCGATTAGACGGCACCATACAACTTTTAAAATCAAAGCAATTTGCTCAGGTCAGGTTATTTTCGTATTCGTTTTAATATCCCCGTCCAGTGTAGCAAGAACCAGGCTGTCACCTTCACATGCGGCAAGAATCATACCCTGCGATTCCACACCCTTGAGCTTTACAGGCCTGATATTTGCAAGAAGTATAACACTTTTTCCGGGAAGATCTTCAGGACTGTAGTTTTCGGCTATCCCTGATACTACCTGTCGGGTACTGTTTCCCAATTCAAGTTTAAGTTTGAGCAGCTTGTCAGTGCCTTTAATTTTTTCAGCCTCAAGAATGCGGGCCACCCTCAGGTCAATCTTTGAAAAATCGTCGATGGTTATTTCGCTGGAGGTTTCCTTGTCCTCCCCCTTCCCGCTGCTGCCTGCTGCTTTTTCAAGTTCCTTCATTTCCTTTTTCACATCAATCCTTGGAAATATCACTTCACCCTTGCTTACCCTTGCTCCTTCAGGGTATATTCCCCATTTGCCTGCACTGTCCCATGAAAGAGCTCCCTCATCTTCAAGTCCCAGCTGTTCTGCTATTATCCGGGGTGTTTCAGGCATGAAAGGCTGTATCAGCACCGCAATACCCCTGATGCTCTCCGCCAGGTTATAGAGCACAGCTGCAAGCCTTGAGCTTTTTCCCTTGTCCTTTCCCAGAATCCAGGGCATTGTCTCGTCAATATATTTATTTGTACGGGAAATGGTTTTCCATATCCCGGCAAGAGCAGAGCTGAATTCAAGGCCGTCAAGCAGCTTTTCGACCTTTGGTTTTGTAGAAAGCACGGTTTCCCTCAGGTCTGAATCAAAATCACCCTCTGCCTTATCCGCTGGTATAACCCCTCCGAAATACCTGTCTATCATTGCAACTGTTCTGCTTACAAGGTTGCCCAGATCGTTTGCCAGATCGGAATTGATACGGTTTACAAGCGCTTCATTTGAAAACTGGCCGTCTGCACCGAAAGGCACCTCGCGCAGAAGAAAATACCTTACAGCATCAAGCCCGTATTTATTAACCAGTACCACCGGATCAACAACATTCCCCCTGGATTTTGACATTTTACCTCCCTGCAGTACAAGCCACCCGTGGCCAAAAACGGTTTTAGGAAGCGGAAGCCCGAGTGCCATAAGCAATGCAGGCCAGATTATTGTATGGAAGCGGACTATTTCCTTTCCAACAAGATGGACATCCGCAGGCCAGTATTGCTTGCAGGCGGAGTCGTCTCCGGACATAAACCCGAGTGCGGTTATGTAGTTTGTAAGGGCATCCACCCACACATAAACAACATGGCCTTCGTCAAAGGTTACGGGAATTCCCCAGTCGAAGGTTGTCCTGGAGACACATAAGTCATCCAGCCCCGGCTTTAAAAAATTGTTAAGCATTTCATTGCGCCTTGAGACCGGCTGTATGAAGTCCGGGTTTTTTTCTATATGCTCTATAATCCTGTCCTGGTATTTTGACAGCTTGAAAAAATAACTCTCTTCCCTGGTAATTTCGACATCCCTTCCGCAGTCGGGACATTTTCCTTCAGAAAGCTGCGTTTCGGTCCAGAATGACTCGCAGGGTGTACAATATAACCCTTCATATTCACTCTTATAAATATCCCCCTGGTCATAAAGCTTTTTAAATATCTTCTGTACGGCTTTTACATGGCTTTCATCGGTAGTCCTGATGAATCTGTCGTTGGTTATTCTCATAAGCTTCCATAGCTTTCTTATTCCACTGACTATCCCGTCAACATATTCTTTTGGAGAGACGCCGTTTTCCTGTGCCGTTCTCTGCATCTTTAATCCGTGCTCATCCGTACCGGTAAGGAACATGACATCATATCCTCTGAGCCTTTTGTATCTGGCAGCAGTATCAGCAGCCACTGTAGTATAGGAATGCCCTATATGCAGTTTGTCGCTGGGGTAATAAATAGGGGTTGTAATATAGTATTTTTCAGCCGGCATCAAAACGCCTCCTTGATTTTTGTACCGCTTACCGCAGTACTGTTATTAATAATATACATTTTTGAGTTAATTATTTCAAGTGTCATCCCGGTTGTCTTTAATATTAAATGATTATACGGCATATTTATTAATACGATCTCTAAAGGAGTCATATATGAAAAAAATAAAGTGCTGTGTATCCAGCTTCAAGATAATTTCAAAATTCCTGCTTCAGACACTGCCCAGGCTGTGCAGGGTTTACGGCCGCATCAGGAAGATTGTAAAAAATGATTGCTGCAGGAATCCTTTCCGTAGAGAAGACTTCAGTGCCCAAATGCTCCTCCCCGCACTTTTTTCAATACATCCTGGCGGCTGCACTGACAGGGCGTTGGAATTTATGGCTGCGTTTTCAATTCTGTGCGCATATGTGAATAAGCTGTGCAGAGAGTCCCCGTGCAGGGAAGAGAAAGTGTACAGACAGCTAAACTCCGCTGTTTCAGACGCCGTTGAGCCCTCAAGGCCCTTAGCAGACTACTGCAGGTATTATGGGAACTCGTGTGACACCCTCATGTTAAACACACTGGTTAAGCACTGTAGAAGCCTGCATGGGTACTTTCCGTCACTTCCGCTCTTTCTGTCTGTATTAAAAAGCCGAATCAGCCTCTACTGTGACGTCAATTCATACAGATATCTGCATATGGATGAATCTGTAAATGCATTGAAGACATGGGCGGGCTATTACCTTCATTCCGTACCCGGGTTATACTGGTGGGAATTTGCTGCTTGCGCCGGTTCTCTGGCCGGTTCTATATCCCTTCTGGCTGTATCTGCCCTCGAAGAGCAAGACACAACCGGTATGGAACCCGTTTCAAGTTTATATTTCCCATGGATTTGCTCCATTCAACAACTCCTGGAAGAATACATACATCCTTATTCCCTGCGAAAAAACGATAACCTGAGGCTTTCAGAACTGTACGACAACATGGGGATGTTTGAAAAGCGCATCATCTACATGTACAACGAATATATCCGCTTATGCAGCACACTGAATACAGGCATTATTCATATCGCCACAGCCAATATGATGATCTGCCTTTACCTTTCAGGCAGAAGCCACTCTTTCGGAATGGAAAAACTGGCTGACAGGAACATTCTCAGGCATATCCTGCTACAATGCCCGGTACCGGCAGGACACATCATCCGAACAGCAGCTGTACTGCCCATACGGAACACAATATGCTGACCGCATCCGCAACAAGCGCTGCTGCAATGGTATACTTTATATCCTTTATCCCAATCGCTCCGAAGTATACGGTAACAGTGTAAAAAGTGGTTTCGGTTGAGCCCATCATTGTAGATGCAATTCTGCCTATAACCGAGTCCGCACCATATTCCTTTATTATATCAGTCATCATTGCCAGTGATGCACTTCCCGAAACAGGACGTAGAATGGCAAGCGGGAGAACCTCAGGCGGTATCCCGGCAAAACCGGCTACAGGTTTTAAGGTATGAACCAGGATGTCCAGCGCCCCTGAAGACCTGAAAACCCCTATGGAAACCATAAGTCCCACCAGTGTGGGCATTATACTCAAAACAGTTGAAATCCCTGTCCTTGCACCTTCTACAAATGTGTCAAATACATCCACGCGCCTGTATAATCCTGCAGCAAGGATAATAATGAACACAAGAGGTATGGCAATAGCGGACAAGTATTTTATTACCTGCATTTCCCCATCCCCGGTTTCTCTCTTTTTTTGGACATCAGTCTTGCCAGTATTATTCCCGACACCATGGCACATACAGATGCAGGCCATATAGCGCAGGTTATTTCCGAAGGGCTTTGCGAACCCGCTGCCATCCTTATGGCAATTATTGTTGCAGGAATGAACTGTACGGATGCCGTATTGAGTACTATAAACATGCACATCGCATCTGAAGCTTTAGAGTTTCCCCGGTTTAGCTTTTGCATTTCCTTCATTGCCCTAATTCCCAGAGGAGTTGCAGCATTTCCCAGACCCAAAAAATTTGCAGTAAGATTCATCACTATGGATGCCATAGCAGGGTGCGCTGCAGGAATACAGGGAAACAGCAGCCTGAGCAGGGGTGTTGCCATCCTGGCCAGCAGGGATGTCAGTCCGCACTTTTCAGCTATTTTCATAAGGCCGGACCACAGGCACATTATTCCAAGCAGTCCGATACATAGCTCTACTGCTTTTCCTGCATAATCCAGGGCAGCAACAGTCACCTGGTCTATCCTTCCATTCAGAACTCCAATGAAAAAACCGAATCCAAGCATTATCATCCATATATGGTTAAGCATAACATAACCCTGTGTGTTTTATCACTAATTTATATGTTTTTAAAAAAAAATATATTAATTTTTAAAAAAAGGCATTGACTGTTAATTTTATTTATGGTAACATAAGAAAATAGAGAAGTTTGTCGAATACTGTAATATCTAGGGGAGAGTGTTAGTTATGAAATCTACTGGTATCGTAAGAAAAGTTGACGAGTTGGGACGGGTTGTACTGCCTATCGAATTAAGGCGTACATTGGACATCGCCGTCAAGGATGCACTTGAGATTTATGTTGACGGCAACACGATAATATTAAAGAAATATGAGCCTGCATGTATATTCTGCGGTGACGCCAAGGATGTTGCCATGTATAAAGGCAAGAACATCTGTCCGGCGTGCATGCAGGAGCTTAAGGAACAGGCATAACAATTTTATAAGTTTTTTTATCTGATGTATGGACCTGACATAAAGTCAGGTCTTTCCGTTTGCCTTTTTGAGCATGTCAAAAACCTCTCTTTTTGATATTCCCCTGTCCGATGCTGCCTTTTTCATGGCATCCATCCTGGAATATCCTTCCCCAATGTACATCTCGTAGTGCTGTACTATAGTAATTTTATTCCACGTTTTTCTTTCTTCATCCTTACTGTCATCTTCATCTTTTCCTTGCACAACTATTACGTACTCACCCCTGGGTTCTTTCAGGGCATATGTATTTATGGCTTCATGCACAAAGCATCTTTGTATCTCCTCGTGCACCTTTGTGAGTTCACGCACCAGTGCAATCCTCCTGTCACCCATTGTATC
This sequence comes from uncultured Eubacteriales bacterium, assembly GCA_964471145.1. Classification (GTDB taxonomy): domain Bacteria; phylum Bacillota; class Clostridia; order Acetivibrionales; family STF1-152; genus CAYYGK01. The sequence continues at coordinate 16,188 of CAYYGK010000011.1, forward strand.
AAGTATTTCCTGAAGGGTTGTGCGCAGCCTGTGAGGGGCTTCAAACAATATAACAGTTGAGGCCTCATGCTCCAGCTTCTTCAAGCGTTCTATCCGCTCCTTCCTTCTGCGGGGGAGAAAACCTTCAAAAACAAAGCCGTCTGCAGGAAGGCCGGACACAGCCAGGCTTGGCACAACAGAGGACGCACCCGGCAGCACTGACACTTCCAGTCCCTCTTCGGCAGCCTTGCGTACGAGCTCCTGCCCGGGATCGGATATTCCGGGCATTCCGGCATCTGAAACAAGTGCAACCATTGCTCCCGATTTAATCTTTTGAATCAGGCAGGCAGATTTGTTTTTTCTGTTGTGTTTATGATAGCTTGTCATAGGTGTTTTTATATTATACCTGTTCAGAAGCTTTGCTGTCCTTCTGGTGTCTTCCGCGGCAATAAGGTCGGCTTCCCTTAATGTCTTAATTGCTCTTATTGTAATGTCCTCCATGTTCCCTATAGGTGTTGCTACCAGAAAGAGTATTCCATGTTGTTTCATTTATTTTCAGCCCTGCTATCACTGTTATATATATCCCTGATTTCGGCAGTATATTCTCCATAGCTGCGTACAAAAAGCGGCGGCATTACCTTAAGCATAGGCCTGCCGCTTTTAAGCCCCCGTATAAGAATCATAGACGGTTCTCTGTCACTGGACGGATGTACAAAGCGCAGCTGCTTGGGTTCAAGGTCATGTCTTCTCATGGAACATATGATATCTGTAAGTCTTTGGGGTCTGTGCACCATATTAAATCTCCCGAGGTGTTTTAATGAGTGTGATGCAGTCCTGATTACATCCTCCAGTGTGCATTTTATCTCATGTCTTGAAACAGCTTTTGAATCCTGTGGATTGACAAGCCCTCCCCCCATATTCATATAGGGAGGGTTTGCGGTTACAACATCGAATTTCTGGTCTGTTTTGTATTCCTTTAAATCAATGCATTCAACGCCTATACTGTCAATCCCGTTCATTTTTGCATTCCTCATGGCAAGCTCGGCCATTTCAGGCAATATCTCAACCGCAGTAATCAAAGAAGCCCCGGTTTTTACCGCAATCAATACGGGTATTATTCCGGTACCGGTTCCAAGGTCAAGCACCATATCTCCCTTTTTTACAATGGTGAAATGTGCCAAAAGCACAGCGTCCATACCAAACCGGAATCCTTTTTTTTTCTGGATAAGCTTAAGGTCTTTGAACCGGAGGTCCTCAATTGTCTCATCATCCTTAACCCACCCGGCATAATCCTTCTCCAACAGGCAAACCCTACCTTTCCTGCATATTAAAAAAGGGCCTGTATTATCGGGCCCCCTTAAAAACGCTAAAAAACAAGGTTACTTCTGCTGCGGTGCATCAACCGGACAAACATCTGCGCAAGACCCGCAATCTATACACTCGTCCTCGTCAATAACATACTTGTCATCTCCAGCAGAGATACATGAAACCGGACATTCCGGTTCACAGGCACCACAGCTTATACACTCATCATTGATGAAATACGCCAATGTCCTACACCTCCTCACCCTGTCTTATGAGCTCATTTCAAGCAAACCAGCACTATTATACAGCATACATTCAGAAAAATCAAAATCAAGTTTCCCGAGCAGCACCGTTATCATGAACAGGGCGGTTCGCATTCCTTATTTCATTTACATCTTTCATGTCAAACACCTTAAGGTCTGTCTCTCCATTCATGTCAAGTCTTACCCTGACCTTTTCCTTGAGAAGGCTTATACCCGTTACCACACCGTGCCCTTCAGGGGTTTTCACCTCGGAACCCTCCCTTGGTGCCCTGGATACACTATCCGCATAAGCATCCTGTTCATACTTCAGGCAGCACATCAATCTCCCGCAGGCACCTGATATCTTAGCGGGATTTAAAGATATGCCCTGTTCCTTAGCCATCTTTATTGAAACGGGTTCAAAATCACAAAGAAAAGAATTGCAGCACAGAACCCTCCCGCAGACCCCTACGCCCCCCATCATTTTGGACTCATCCCTTACGCCTATCTGACGCAACTCTATCCTTGTCCTGAAAACTGATGCAAGGTCTTTAACCAGTTCCCTGAAATCCACTCTGCCATCAGCAGTGAAATAGAAGAGTATCTTGTTGTTGTCAAAAGTATATTCCACGTTTATAAGCTTCATTTCAAGTCCGTGCTTCTCGATTTTCTTAAGGCAGATATCATAAGCCTTTTCTTCCTTTTCCCTGTTCTCCCGGTCAATTTCACGGTCCTTTTCGGTAACTTTTCTTATAACATTTTTTAGGGGCTTAACTATATCCTCCTGACTGATATCCTGCTTTTCCATGACAACACAGCCAAACTCAACACCGCGTGCCGTTTCGACAATCACATTGTCTCCCTCTTTTATTTCAAACTCTCCAGGATCAAAATAGTAAACCTTCCCTGCCTTTCTGAACCTTACTCCGATTGCATCGGCCATTACTAATCCTCCTGTAATCTTAAAAGCATAACCTCTACGGCCAGCTGAAAAGCTGAATTCCTTGTTAACATGACAGCTGTCTCCCTGGCTGCATAAATATTCCTTAAAAGTTTTTCCTGTGTAAACATATCGGCATTACCTATTATGATATCCTTTTTGTCCGAATTAATCAACCTTGCAGCCCTGCACATCCCGGCAGCCAGCAGGTCTCTGTATATTGACTGCAATATTCCCAGAAGCTCCTGGATTTTTCCCTTGTGTTCATTGAAAAAATCTATGCACTCCAGTGCTTCGTCAACATCAGCATCCCGCAGCCTGAAAACCATATCAGTAAGCCTTTCCCGTACTTCTTTCAAATAGCCCGAACCTGCAATACCAAGCGCTTTTCCAATTATTCCTTCTGCATACGATACTGCAAAATCCGTATTAACTTTTTTACTCCCCGGAATATCATTGATAATCCGGCGGATATCTTCAGGACTTCTTCTTTGAAGCTCAATCCTGACAGCTCTTGATCTTACCGTTTCAATAAGAGAATTGTAATTGGAAGTTGTAAGAATTACCACTGTAAAACCAGGTGGCTCCTCAAGTGTTTTTAAAATGCAGTTTTGCGCCTGCAGAGTCATTTTTCCCGCATTGCAAATCAAATAAACCTTCCTGCAGCTGTACATGGGTCTTTTTACAGTATCACCCTGGATAAAACGGATTTCATCCACTCCTATGGAAGATTCATCACTATCTATCATATGAAAATCAGGTGCACTGCCGCTGTCCAGCATCCTGCACATCCTGCAGGTACCGCAGCTGCCACCCTTGCTCCCTGAAGGGCAAAGAAGTGCAGCCGCAAATGCAAAGGCAACCGTCCTCTTTCCTATGCCTTCAGGTCCGCTGAAGATGTAAGCATGTCCCGGAGCATCATTCTTCAGTATCTCCCTGACTCTGCCAACTGCACGCTCCTGTCCGGTTATATCGTCCAATCTCATGTACGTCTCAAATCACGCCTTCCACAAGTCACAATGCAATATCAAGTATTAGTCCCTTGATTATGTCCAGCCGCTCAAGTATCTTTATGTTGTCCTTCTCCTTTTCCATTACCTCTTCTGTCAGCAGCTCAAGCTCCCTGTCCACCTTCTTTATGACAGCATAGACCTTATGCCGTCCCCTTCTGTCAAGACGGTCCTCCCTGGTAAAACGGTGTGATCCTTCAACAGCCTTGTCAAGAAACCCTGACACAAGCTTCCTGTAAGCCCTCAGCTCCCTTATGTCCGCTTTTTGTGCCAGCTTTCGCCCCTGGGCCAGTATTTCTTCCACCATTTCATTCAGGGTTTTCTGGTACAACCTCTTCTCAGCACCGGCAATACTTCTGGCAAATTCACTCTCATCCGCCTCTGCAGTTTTATCCATACTCCCCGAAAAGACCTCTGACGGCTTGGAAGAACGCCCTGTTGTTTTCCTGATTTTCATACGCAGCACCCCGGTCAGACTTTTTCATGCCTTTCCACATCCATTACAAATATGGTGGCCCCGCCCACCACAACCTCCACAGGATAGGGTACGAACATCCCTCCCACCCCATTGGGTGTCATGGATGAATTGACTACCTGGTTTCTGCTTTTTGATTTCTGCTTGATTATCCGTATGACATCATCAACCTTTTCCTTTGGCACCCCTGTCAGGATTGTTGTGTTACCGGCCTTTAGAAACCCTCCGGAAGAACACAGCTTTGTGACGCTGTATCCCTCACTGTTGAGTGAATTCATCACCTTTGGTCCGTCTTCGTCATGCACAATGGCTAAAACAAGCTTCATACACGAGCCCCTCCTTAACAACGCAAATTGCTCATTTAAACAAGCTGCTCTTCAAGCAGCGCCCTTACCTTATCAAATACATCGCCTGCCCCGGCATTGCATTCTATCCTTCTGATTCTCTCAGGGTACTGCCTGCATAAATGCAAATATCCTTTATAAACACGTTTATGAAAATCCGCAGGTTCAGATTCAAGCCTGTCTGCACTGTCACCTATCCTGTCCATTGAAATGCTGGGAGGCAGATCAAAGAAGAACGTTAAATCCGGCTCTATACCCTGTGTTACAGGACGGTTTATTCCCCGTATAAGGTCAGTGCCAATACCCCTTCCAAATCCCTGGTAGGCAATGTTTGAATCAACAAACCTGTCGCAAATTACAATGCTGCCCCTTTCTATTGCAGGTTTGATAACCTGTGCCACAAGCTGTGCCCTGGATGCTGCATAAAGCATTAGTTCCGCCATATTGTCCATTTCACTGTTTACAGAATCAAGGATAATCCTCCTTATGTCCTCACCGATTTTGGTCCCTCCGGGGTCTCTTGCTGCAACAACATCACACCCCTTGTCATGAAGGTAATCCATAATCAGATTATACTGTGTGGTTTTTCCCGAACCATCTGTGCCTTCAACAGTAAAAAACTTTCCCCTTTTCATATATCACTCCGGTGTTGTTATATCTTCCATCACAATTATAACACAGGGCTGCTCCGGTTTAAAGCTTTTCAAAGCAGTCTTTCTGTACGCTGTTACCGCTGTTTTCACATATACAGCTAACTTTCCCGTCGGTGCTTATCCCGTTTATCGTGCCCCCTGCCGTTAGCAATTCTCCAAGTTTTGATATCATATCTTTGTCAATTACCTCTCCAGGCCATAAAACCGGTACCCCTGGAGGAAAAGGAGTGATGAAATCAGCGCTTATCCTTCCTTCGCATTTGTCCAGCTTAACCCTCTCATCTACTGCAAGCTTTGCCTGGCTGAGGCTTAGGCCATGCTCAGGCAATTCCCAGCAAAAATGAGGCGCCTTCACCCGTTCAGCCTTATGCTTTTTTTCCATACTGACAAGTGCCTTTCTAAGGGCGGCAATCTCCCGTCTGCCGTCTGCAACAGTTGTTATGCATACAATGTTTGCAGAATCGCTCATCTCAACCTGTATCCCATATTTTTCTCTCAAAATCCTTTCCGCTTCAAACCCCGTCATGTTAAGACCTCTCATATCAAAAACCAGTCTTGTTTCATCCCATTCGTATATCCCTCTTTCCTGGGCGGCCGGCCTGACTGCACCCTTAAGACCGCATTTGAGCCGGGCTATATGCAACAACAGGTTCGATATTCTCTCTTCTCCATGCCGCGACATGAAGTTGGCTGCGTATTCAAGGGAAGCCATGATAATGTAGGACGGACTGCTGGTCTGAAGCATCCTGAGACATTTTTCAAGCCTTGAAATCTCAGGGAAATGTTTTGCTGTATGGATGAAGGCACCCTGCGTAAGTGCAGGCAGCGTCTTATGCGCACTCTGTATGCATATGTCTGCACCTGTATGCATTGCACACTCCGGCAGCCTGCCCGAAAAGGCCAGATGAGCTCCGTGTGCCTCATCAACTATTACCGGAATGCCCAGGGAGTGCGCCGTTTCCACAAGCTCCCTCAAGTTGCTGCACTGTCCGTAATAACCAGGCCGTGTAAGAAACAAGGCCTTCACACCAGGATTTCTCTTTGCCAGGGATATAAGGCTTCCGGCTGTGGGAGGGAGGGGCAAACCGGAATCCTCACAATAGCCTGTATCCATAAAAACCGGCTGTGCTCCTGCCAGCATGAGTGCCGAAGCGGCTGACCTGTGGCAGTCTCTTTGAAGTATAATTCTGTCTGTAGGATTACATAAAGCCATAACCGCTGCATGAACACCTGCAGTTGAACCGTTGACCAGGAAAAAGGTCCTGTCGGCACCAAAAATCCGTGCGGCTGTGCGCTGTGACCTGCATATTATTCCATGGCTGAAATGCAGGTTATCCAGCCCCGGAATTTCCGTCAAATCAAATGCAGGCATGTTTTTGCGAAAAAACCCCGGCAGACCCCTGCCCATTTTATGACCCGGCATATGAAAGGGTATATCAATACTGCTATAATATCTAAGCAATGCATCAATAATGGGTGTCCCGGTTTCCAATTCAGCTCCTGTTCATTTCATATATTATCCTGAGGCCCTCGAGCGCAAGGTTTCCATTCACCGTATCTATTACAGCGGACTCAGATGCAATAAGCCTGGCAAGACCTCCTGTAGCAACAACCCTGATTTGTTTTTCCCCCATTTCATCTTTGATGCGTTTGACCATATAGTCCACCTGGCCGGTAAACCCGTAGTATATTCCAGACTGCATGCTTTCGACTATATTGCGCCCTATGACCGTTTTGGGTCTTGCCAGCTCTATGCGTGGGAGTTTTGCAGCAGAGGTGAAAAGTGCTTCAGACGAAACCTTTATGCCTGGACTTATTACACCACCAAGGTATTCTGCATTTGAAGAAACAGCACAAAACGTTGTTGCTGTGCCAAAATCAACTATTATTACCGGACCGCCATATATACTGAAAGCGGCTACAGCGTTTGCTATCCTGTCAGCTCCCACTTCACGCGGGTTTTCATACTTTATGTTTATACCGGTTTTAATACCTGGCCCTATAACAAGTGGTTCCCTGTCAAAATACTTCCTGACAGCATGACCAAGTGAATACATTATAGGCGGAACCACCGATGCGATAACTACAGCCTCAATGCTTTCATGTTCTATGCCTGCATTCTTCAAAATGCTGAGCATGAACATGCCAAACTCATCCGATGTTCCGTCTTTATCAGTTCTCATTCTCCAGTACTGTATCAGTTTCCTTCCTTCATATATCCCGGAGACTATACCGGTATTGCCAACATCCATTACCAGAATCATATGCAGCTCCCGTCACACCTGTATTTAGAGCTTAAGGCTCCGTATTTCCTTTATCTCAAGCGATATCTCCTTCTGGATCCTTGTAATATCAGCTTTTACATCATCCACTGTTTCCTCTGCCGATGGTTTGCTCCTGTAATCGTACTTCTGCTTTCTTCTTCCCTGGTTTTTTAATGCTGCTTTTTTCCTGCTCTGGTAGGAACCTGAAGTGCTCCTGCTTCTGTTGTCCCTTTTCTCATTCTTCCTGCTGCCTGTCTCTTTTCCGGGAGTTATTTTTGATTTGCAGCGGGATTTCCTGCTGTTGCCGCCGCTTTTTTTATTGTACCCGTCTTTACCCCTGTAGCTTTTCTTACTATCCATAAATTTCTTCCCCCTTCACTTCCTGCCTTGTGTCCAAAGACTCTCTTATGGAAACCTCTCCTGCCGACACCAGTCTTATACTGCCGTCATCCGTTCTTACAACCAGCTGTCCTGCATCATTTATATCCTCTGCCATACCCGTGTATTCCCTGCTGCCGTTTATCACCCGTATGCTTTTTCCCAGCGTCACGGAGTACCTCTTCCACTCTTCAACCATTTCCCGGGCACGGTTACAAACTGCCATTTGATAAAGAGGTTCCAACTCCTCCATGGTTGCCCTGATTACATCAGCTTTTGAAGGATACCTAAAACCGTATCCTCCTTCATCCAATGCACAAACAAGTGATATGGCCCTTTCCCGTATGGCGGCAGGAAAGTTGTTTTCCTTCTGGCTGTAGTTAATACCTATTCCAACAACAACAAAAACCGTTCTTTCTCCTTCAGCCTTCATCTCTGTCAAAATACCACACAATTTTCTGCCATTTACTACTATGTCATTGGGCCATTTGATACCTGGCGCCATTCCGGTAAGCCTTTCAACCGCAGCACACACTGCTACTGAAGCTGCAAGCGTCAGTGTCTGTACCTTGCAGGGCTCTGCCTCAGGCTTTAAAACAAGCGACATCCATATTCCTTTTTCATCAGACGCCCATTGCCTTCCCAGCCTTCCCCTGCCCGAACTCTGGGTCTCCGCTATGACAAGCATTCCCTCCCCGTCTTCCTTAAGAGCCAGTTCTTTAGCTATATCATTTGTAGAGCATACAGTCCTGTAAAAATATACTCTATTAACAATATTCAGTGTGTTCAGGTTCAATGCAATGTCTTCAGGGCAGCTCCCGTATCTCATCCAAAGGCCTCCTCAAGACTACTGGTTTACCGCTGTCCCTGCCTATAAATACTGTTATTCCCAGTTCATCATCCTCTATTCTTTCAACCCCACCTTTCTGTGCAAGCACTTCATAGTAGCAGTAAAGCAGAACGTCATTAAAGTCCTCATGCCTTTGCCTGTAAGCCTCAATCATGTTGTTGGTATAAAGCTCTTCAGACCTGTCAAACAGCACCGGTGAGTCCTTTCTCCTGTCAAGTACATGTATGCTGTCCCCGATTATTGTCGATACAACCAGGCATTCAGGCAGCCTGTACATGCCGAATACATAGTTTTCCACAGGCATTATACTGCCTGTATACATATCTAAAAACTCAGGCCGGCTGCTGCTGATAATCCTTAAGTATTTGTCACCAATGAAACAGTAACGGTTCTCTACATCCACCCTTAAACATGTATAATTATCATTTTTGTACATTTTTATGTCATCTTTTGGGTTAAGCAGTGCCGATATGTACTTTCTGGGTTTGCCGTAAATAATCACCTCTCCGCTTTGCCACTCTGAAAGTTTCAACCCACAGTCAACAGCATCTTCTATGCTGTTATGCGGAATATAGCAGTAAACCTCAGCCATTAGCCGTATCCTCCTGTGTCATTTGTCGACATTATTTCCCGGGAAATTATTATGTTTTTCCACAAATTATTCATCTCCCCAATGCTTCTTTTATTATTTTTTTGAGGTCTTCCTTTTCAACCACTCTGGGATTGAATGAAGTACTCTTTTTTTGGTAAGCCATTTCCGCATACAGATCGATTTCCTCCGGGCTTAAATCAATAGAAACATTGCCAAGTCTGCCGAATGCACTGCCGAATTCATCAAAGGTACGGGTACCTGTCAGTTTAAGTATGTTGTCTACCTTTTCCCCGCACACCTTTGAATTGTATCTTAAATACTGCTCCATAAATACTGCATTTGCCCTCCCGTGCGGAATATCCCTGTTATATGTAAGCTGATAACCAAGCCCGTGTACAATTGTTGTTCCTGTGTGTGTAATAACCATTCCCCCAAGCATTGCCATATACATAAGTTCATCCCTTTGCTGCTCTTTTATGTTATTCTTTAAAAGTAATGGTAAGCACCGGCCGAAAGCAGCCATGCACTCAACGGCATAAATATCGCTTAAGCAAGTGCTTCTTTTGCTTAGATACCCTTCTGCTGCATGTGAAAAAGCATCTGCTGCAGTGTCCACAGTTACATTATATGGCAGGCTGTATGTATACGAGGGATCAAGAAATGCGGCCTTTGGAAACATATCGCTGCAGCCGAAACTTTTCTTTGTCTTTATATCATTGCGCGTAAGTATGGAATATGGTGTAACCTCACTGCCTGTTCCTGAAGTAGTGGGTATTGCGGCAACCGGAAGGGGAACTGTCTCAAACTTGTTTGTATAAAGCTCATGTGGTTCTATGTCATTAACCGCAAGAACCGCTATCGCTTTCGCAGCATCCAGCGGCGAGCCTCCTCCTATACCCAGCACGGCATCAGCATGAAACCTGCGGGCTGTTATAGCTCCTTCTGCAACGTTCTCCAGCGTGGGATTGTTAACTACACCATCAAAAACCTCATATTCCAGTCTGTTTTCATTTAAAACTGAAACAGCATCATCCAGGGCGCCGCTCAGTCTGCCGGATGATCTGCCGGTTACCAGCAGGAACCTTGAACCAAGACTGCATAAATGATGACGGCATTTGTTAAGGCATCTCTTTCCAAAATATACTTTTACCGGCATCTCATAGCTGAATCTCATCTGCTTCCATCTCCCTGTATCAAGGTCCGGCGCATGTCTCAAACACAACCTTTAATAATTAGTATTATAATATCTATTTGTGTAATATGCAAAAAAAAAAGCTCTATTTTTATTCCATATAACGTTGAATATTGACATGTGTTTTGTTTAGAATATTAAATAACATATTCCTTTGGCATATTAAATACTTCTGTGGAGTTGTAGGATTTATGGTAAATATATTCAAGTTAAGTACTGATGAACTGGAAGCACTGGTTGTATACAGGAATATCCTGAAAAAGAACAAAAGATTCCCCAAGGATTTCTGGACCCGGGAGAAATACCAATCCAACGGAATAAGAACAAAATGCAGGGTGCTTACAAGGTACTGCCTGGAAAACCTGGCACATCTGACTGTTGAGGATCTGTCAGGCCTTAACCTTAAACAGATCAAGGGAAAGCTGATCAAGGGCAAGCTGTTCGGTATGGTGCAAAGGGTTTTTGACCATGATGTTCTTGCCATACTCAAAAACGCATATCCTGTTGAATTCAGGAAGAGAATCCTTAAGGAATGGTACTGGAGCAAGCATGGAATATGGCATAATGACGATTTCATCATTGAAGCGGTCAAAGACATGGTCAGAAAGGAAGGTATCCGATGGATCGGCGACATACCTGCGCTGGACTGGAAAAAGAGACTTCTCAGGCATGGCATCTATAATGTCCTGTCTTATTTCAACTGGTCAATATATGCGCTTTTTAATTTTGTTTATCCTGATAAATTTCATCCTGCCGATTTTAAGTACAAAATTAAATGGGCTGCTTCAGAAAACCTGGAAAATGCTTTTTATTTCATGCACAAGGTATTCAAGAAAAAAGGATATACGGTTGATAACATACTGCTGCTGAGAACAGTAGATTTCAGGGAGCTGGGGCTGGCCGGAATGCTTATGGCGCTTTTTGATTCATCGACATTGAAGGCCAAGGAGTATTATCTCTACAGGACAATCAACAACGAAGAACACCAGAAAGAAATAAGGGATGACATAAAGGTACTGCGTAAGGAGTTATATGATAAAAGAATCAGGGAAAAGCTCAGCAAGGCTGCGATAGGAAAATTCATATATAATCTGCATACAAATTCCACTCTTTACGGTTATATAAAACGGCATGCAAGAAAAAACAACATGAGTGTAAACGATTTTATAACAAGCTATGGATTTGTATACAAGAGCGCCAGAAAGGATATTAAGCACATAGAAAAGCAGGATATCTGGAAACTGAGGAAGGAAGGCCTTACATATGTTCAAATAGCTGAAGAACTCGACAGCAACCCGACTACCATTGCAGAAATGTGCAGCCGGCATTTTGGCGGCGATCCCCTGATACCCAGACCTATAGACGACTACATAACCGTTCAGGAGCTGATGAACAGATTCAGGGTTGACCATAAAACTGTAATGAAAATAGTCCACAGCAACGGTTTTGAAAACCATACTACCATAAGGCTCAGGTTCCTGAAAAAATCCGAAATAATTCCCGCTCTAAAAAAATACGTTAAAACAAACAAGCACCACC
>CAYYGK010000012.1:0-12322 GCA_964471145.1 uncultured Eubacteriales bacterium
ACATTTTCATATGTGGTACAACGGGACATTATCATATGTGGAACAGAAAAAAAAAGAAAAGTTTGACAAAGGTGTTGAAAAACTAATCGCCATAGTGTATAATATTAATACAAGAAACAAAGTTGCATAATAAGAAACATAAAATTGTAGATGTTATCTGTATAAAATAAGTCATGACACGGAAGGGGTTTATTAATGTATGGGACAGGTTCAAATCCTACAGAACACAAGAAATACAATATAAGGAAATCATTCTTATGGAAATACAAGATTCTCTACCTGATGATTGTACCTGGGATCCTTTACTTTATCATCTTCAAATATGCACCTATGTATGGTATATTGATTGCTTTCAAAAAATTTAGTTTCAGGCTTGGGATAATGAACAGCCCATGGGTTGGACTGGAGCACTTCCGTTTTTTGCTTAGGAACAAGGAATTCTGGAATGTACTTGCCAATACCCTTATAATTAGTTTTGGAAAGATATTGTATGGATTTCCCGTTCCGATAATACTTTCCCTATTCCTTAGTGAGTTGAGGTCACATAGATACAAACGGTTGGTGCAGTCAGTACTGTATCTGCCCCATTTCTTTTCGTGGATAATTGTGGCGGGATTGGCATTCAACCTGTTTTCAATAACCAACGGGGCTTTACCCAAGTTGTTTGCATCATGGAAAATGGAGATGCCTATGCTTTTACACAACCCTGATACTTTCAGGGGCTTCGTGTTCATGACACATGTATGGAAGACTGCAGGATGGGGAACCATAATTTATCTTGCATCTATAGCAGGAATAGATGCAAGCCTATACGAAGCAGCTACAATTGATGGCGCCGGAAGATTTAAAAAAGTTTTATATATTACCCTTCCATCAATGTCTTTTACAATAGTAATATTACTCGTTCTCAACATTGGACAGGTCATGAATGCTGGTTTTGACCAAATTTTCAATCTCTATAGTCCGGCTGTTTATAGAGTGGGGGACATATTGGACACATTTGTTTACAGAAAGGGTATTCTGGGTGCGCAATTCGAGTTCGGAACAGTTGTGGGACTTTTCAAGTCAGTGGTAGGATGCCTGCTGCTTTTAACAGCAAACAGCACAGCAAAAAGACTTAATCAGGAAAGTATTTTTTAGGAGGAAGCCGAATGAAGAGGCAGAGTATTGGTGGCAAGATATTTGACGTATTCAATAATGTGTTTTTATTACTGTGTTTGGTGGTCACAGTTTTTCCCTTTTACAATGTTCTTGTGACCTCCCTGATAACAAGAGGTGAGTTTTTCTCCCGACCTCTGATATTAATACCGAAAAAAATAACACTGTCTTCATATAAATATATATTCTCATCAGGTGACATAATGAATTCTCTTCTCGTTACAGCATTCATAACGGTAGTGGGTACTGCATTAAGTATGGTGGTTACCGTATTGCTGGCTTATGCACTCTCCAAAAAGTTTCTTCCCGGCAGGAGCCTATTTACGGTCATAGTCCTGCTTACAATGTTTTTTGATGGTGGACTTGTCCCTTTTTATCTGCTTATAAGGAGTCTTGGGCTTATAGACAATTTGTTTGTAAATATACTGCCTGTGTTGGTAAATGCCTGGTTTTTCATAATTATTAAATCATTTTTCCACCAAACGCCGGTCAGTCTGGAAGAAAGTGCTATTATTGATGGAGCCAATTATTTTACAATTCTTATTCGAATTGTTCTTCCAGTATCAAAACCGGTACTTGCAACATTTGTGCTGTTCTACGGAGTCACCTACTGGAATACATGGTGGTTTTCGCTTTTGTTCGTCAACAATGCGGACCTTCATCCGCTGCAGCTTCTTTTAAGGCGCATGGTGGTGGATTTAGAAAGGATTTGGGGTATGGCATCACGGTTTATGGCTAAGACAGGGGACAGTTCTACAATATATGAGGATGGGGTGAAAATGGCTACCTGTATCATCGCAGTTATACCAATAATCTGTGTATACCCATTCCTGCAGAAGTATTTTGTAAAAGGAATAATGCTTGGAGCCATAAAGGGATAGTGCAAAAAAAATTGAAGGGAGGGTGTTAGAAGTGTATGTTGTACATTCTTTTATGACAATAATAAAAAGGAGTGAAAACAATGAAAAAGTATGTTAGTATCAAAGTTCTAGCTGTTATGCTAATCCTGTCTCTAGTATTTTCAGGGGTCTTGTTCGGATGTTCCAAAGACTCGGAAGATGCGGAAAGCAAAACGAAATCGGAAGATGTGGAAAGCAAAACAAAACAGGAAGAAACAGATAAAGAGACAAAGGTTGATAAAAAAGACGAGGAGCCAACAGAAATATCGGTAGCCATCTGGGAGGTAACTCAAGTGGGTGGAGACAAATGGGGAGACTATCTTCAAGACAAATTGAACGTAAAAATCACTCCCATAACACTTGACTGGAGTAATTTTAATGAGAAAATCCAGCTGATGGGAGCTACTGATGAACTGCCTGATTTGATATCAAGTTATACTGTCCATCAAGGCCAGAGGTTTTTCACCTGGATTGAAGATGGGTTGACAAGACCGATACCAGATGAATTGGTTGACAAATACAAGTACGCAAAGCCGGTATTCGAGGATTTCAATATCCTAAACATGGTCAAGGATATGACAGGAGAGTACTATTTTATTCCAAGGCCTTTCTTGGCTAATAAACCTTATGATGCAAGTCAGCATGGTGTATATTACAGGAAGGACTGGATGGAGAAAGTTGGGGTCAGCAAGGTGCCTGAAACAATGCCTGAACTGTATGCACTCCTTGAAAAGTTTGTCAAGGAGGACCCTGACGATGATGGAATTGCTAACACATACGGGCTTACCGGAAATTACATGGCGCTTTACTATTGCTTCGGAGCCCAGCCGGATTTTTGGGTTGAAGATGACAATGGATATATTCCGGGGTTCATGTCAAATCAAATGATTGACGCTTTGGAATATTTTAGAAAAATGTATAATAATAGAATTTTAGATCCTGAACTGACAACAACTGTCCACGCAAGAGAAAAATTTGCCCAGAACAATTTTGGGGCACTGATTTCTAATGCAGATCCGGAGTGGGTCCATAGAATAATAACAAATATTTATGGACTGGCAAATCCGCAGGTAGAGGATCCTCTTGACGTTATTGGCCTGATGGGACCATTTTCTGAAGATGCCGACAGCAAGAAAATGTGGAGCCCACTGATCCAGATGTGCGGTACTGAGGTGGCATACCATGTAAGTGATGAAAAACTTGATAAAATACTGGGAGTGTATAACTTTCTGCTTTCACCCGAAGGAAAGGAACTGTCAAGGTGGGGGTTTGAAGGCATTGACTATGTAAATCAGAACGGGACATACAAAAGAATTTTTGAAGGTAGGTTGAGAGAAAAATATCCATCCCAGATATTCTATATATTTTCTGACTGGGACGGGGACTGGCACAATGATGCTTCCGGTAAAGGAAATCCCAATATTCCAGTTGAGTATAGGGAATTGGGAATAAATCACTGGGAGGATAAAAATCCATACGCTGCTGATGTAAGACTTGATGTTTCATACGCATACACGCCTTCAAAGGTTAAATTTGCAGTTGACTGGAATGAAAGGATGACGCAGATAATAGTTGGGGATGAGGACATAGACAGCATGTTCAAGGATTTCATCGACTACTGCTATGAACAGGGTGCCCAGGATGCAATAGATGAGGTCAATGAGAAATTTGGCAAATAGATAGATGTTAAGGCTTTCGGAAAGTGGATATACGGGGATGACATTGTTCACCGTATATCCACATCTGTAAGCATATTGAAAGGCAAGTAAATTTTTTACGAGGTGAGCAGTATAATGGACAGAATTGCTATAATCGGGGGAAGCGGTTATTTTGGTCAGACAGTAATTGAGGATTTTGTTAAAAATGAATATGAAGTTGTAAATATCGACATCAAGTTACCTGCTGAAAATCTGTGCAGGACTATCAAGGCGAATATTGTTAACCTTGGAGAGGCATACGGTTCGCTCAGGGAGGCGAATGTCAATGCCGTGGTAAATCTTGCAGCAATACCGGTTGCATATAGGTTTACAGATGAGGTGACAATAAAAACCAATATAATGACTACTTACAATGTGCTGGAAGCTGCTGCCAGCCTTGGAATTGAGAAAATTGCCACCGCCTCCAGTGATTCATCATACGGCTTGGTGTTTTCCAGGAAAAAAGTCAGCCCCATGTATCTCCTAGTGGATGAGAATCACCCACAAATTCCGGAAGACCCATATGGGTTTTCCAAACTGGTGAATGAGGAAACAGCCAAAATGATAAATCGTAGATATGGTGTACAAATAGTCTGCCTTCGCTTTGTTTGTATTGAAACCTGCGAACACTATGATGATTTCTACAAGTTTAACAGAGATTTGGACAATCACATGTGGGAATATAAAGCAAAAGAGTTATGGAATTACGTGGATATGAGAGATGCTGCCAGGGCGTGCCGTCTTGCTGTTGAAGCAAATGGACTGGGAGCATGTGCCGTAAATATTTCTGCGGATGATACATGCATGGATATTGAGACAAGTGTATTGGTCAACAAGTATTACCCGGAAGTTGATATTAGAGATGACATAAATGGTTATACTTCCTTGACATCCAATAAAAAGGCCAAGGATGTGCTTGGATGGACTCCTGTTCATTCATGGCGGGATGGACGGGACAAATGAAGCGAGGACGGTAGAGAATTCGGACTTGATGCAAGCGTGAACCTTATGGAGTTTTTTAACATGTACAATCCGGTAGAAGTTTCATTGGATGAAGAAAATAGTTTGAGTAGTAAAAGGTATGATTATTATTATGGAAAATCTGATGGCTTTTATTGAAACAGCCCGGCAGTATACTTGACAACTGCTGGTCATAATAGAAAGGAATGATTTGATGAGTATACGATATTGTTTGGCGGATGAGACATATAAGAGCACATTCGGCAATTATACGGGTAATGAAGACGGATTTGACAGCTCCAAGAGGTCAATTTCACTGGAGGCTGCAAAACGGGACTGGGCTGCATTCAATGTTCTTATAATAAATAATTCTGCGTGGACGCTTTCTCTTACACGTGCTCCTGTTTTCTCACCTGAGGGCCAGTTGGAAAACATCAGACTTGAAGCTGACGTAAAGGGTTTTGATAAACACTGCATAAGCATGTCACCGGTAGGTTACGTTGAGGATGATGACAGGAGTTTGAAAACAGATATCATATTAAATGATGAGACTGTTCATGTTCAGGCGGACAGGGTTCAACCTGTGTGGGTTGAAATCAAATCAAAAAAGGACACCAAACCGGGAATTTATAAAGGCAGCATAAGGATATACAGTCACAGGATGTTTGAGGATGAGCAGCTGCTCGACACATTGGATTTTGAAATAAAGGTATTTGATGTGCTGATGCAAAGACCTTCGGAATACAAATTCCATCTGGATCTTTGGCAGCATCTGTCAAACATTTCAAGAAAGCACGAAGTACCCATGTGGTCTGATGAGCACTTTGAGGTTTTGGAAAAGTATGTTAAATGCCTTGCTGAACTAGGGCAGAAGGCCGTTACTGTAATTGCTTCTGAAGTACCTTGGGCGGGGCAGCACTGTTTCCTGGTACAAAACTACTTATCGGACATGTTTGAATACAGCATGATAAGTGTATGCAGGGATGAGGAAGGAAACTTTTCCTATGATTATTCCGCTATGGAAAGATATATTAATATCTGCTTAAAACATGGCATATCCGATGAAATCGAGGTTTTTGGCCTGGTTCATGTATGGATGTGGCCTAGGGGGGGTTATGGGAAAATTGCTGCAGACTATCCTGATGCAATAAGAATACGGTACTATGATGAGGGTACGAGATGCTTCAGGTACATGAAATCTGCCAATGAAATAAAAGATTATCTGGTTTCCCTGGAGAGGTTCTTCATAGAGAAGGACTGGATAGAAAAGGTAAGGATTTCGGCAGATGAGCCCGCCGATACCCGTCTCTATGAAAAATCAATTAGTGTCATCAAGGAGTACACACCGAAGTTCAAGTTTAAAACAGTCATCAATCATGGTGAGTTTGTTGAAAAATTCAAAGAAGACAGCAGTGACTTTGTCCCCGACCTCAAAAGCCTTTGCAAGGAGTGGGATGGGATACAGATGTTAAAGTCAGAAAAAGGCAAAAGGCTACTTTGGTACTTGTGTATCTTTCCAGATTATCCGAATACGTTTATTTCCTCGCCGTTAACAGAAAGCAGGCTCATTGGAATATTGACATATGCTTTTGGATTAGATGGTTTCATGAGATGGGACTTCACTGCCTGGCCTGAAAAACCCAGGGAAAGGATGAGTTGGAATTATCCATTGTGGAAAGCGGGGGACGGAAACTTTGTATATCCGTCAAACAGCGGAAGTCCGCTTGTTGCCTTGAGATATATGCAGCTGAAAAGAGGGATAGAAGACTATGAGTTAATGAAACGCTTAGAGAAACATTATGGAAGAAAGGAACTTGCAAATAAGATTAAGGAAAAAATAATGTTGACTGGGGAATTAAGAGATTTAGACCCTGAAAAAGAAATTAAAAAAGAAAAATTATACAGGACTGATTATGAAACATACAGGGAACTGCGGATATTTCTTCTGAATGAGCTTGAGGGAATAAATGAATGTATGGTATAAAACAATGAAAAGCGTATGATTTTGAACCTTGACAATTTAATATATTGTAAGATGGCATCTGGACAGTATCACCTGTTATATATGATTTCACCACAACATATTATATACAAGGAGTTGCGGGTTATGAAAAAGGGACATAGAATTGCTTTTGTCGGCTGTGGTGCCATATCAAGGCATTGGGGTGAATATGTGACGGGCAGGGAAGACTGTGAAGTTATAGCACTTGTGGATATCAACAGGGCCAATGCATTGAAGTTTGCCGAGAGATACGGTTTCAAATGCGGTATATACAGTGACGTCAAAAAGGCTATCAAAAACACGGATGCAGACCTTGTCTTTGATTTGACATTTGTGACTTCCCACAAAGATGTTGTGGTAAAAGCTCTTCAGGAAGGCTGTGATGTTTTTGGGGAAAAACCAATGGCCTTTACCATTCAGGAAGCAGATGAAATGGTTGATATGTCAAGCAGGACAGGAAAGGAATATTTTGTAATGCAGAATAGAAGGTACACCAAAGGATTGAGGGATCTGAAGGAATTGACAGCCAGCGGATTAATCGGAAAACCATTAATGGTGTGCACAGACCTGTTTGTTGAGGAGGACCTCAACAGCATAAGAAACCAGATGGAATACCCGATGCTTCAGGACAATGCTGTACATGCTTTTGACCAGGTGAGATTCCTGACAGGGTCAGACCCCATTTCGGTGTACTGCTCCAGCTTCAATCCGGAGACCTCGAAATACAATGGGGATTCAGGTGGTGTATGCACCTTTGAAATGACAAATGGAATTGTATTTAATTTCAGGTGTCTGATGGGAATTAATGGCATACACACATCGTGGGAGTCATTATGGAGAGTTGTTGGAAGCAGTGGGTCGGCGGTATGGGACGGTTTAAACCAACCGTACTATGAAACCTTGCATAATGGCAAACACCTGAAAGGCAGCTATGAGGGCAAGTGGAATGGAAGACTTCAACATGAGGGCTGCCTTGACGATATGTTTGATGCACTTGAGAAGGGGAAAAAGGCTCCTACATGCTGTGAAGACAATATTAGGAGCATGGCAATGGTTTTCTCTTCAATAAGTAGTGCAGAAAAAGGAGCAAAGGTGGATGTGGTCTACTGAATGTAACCCAGCTTCTTGGATACTTTGCTAGCGGTGAGTACTACAGCATCAGTATAGTGCTGCAGATTGTCAGTTCTAATTCTGTTTATGGGTCCTGATATCCCAATAGACGCGATAACCTCGCCAATGTGATTAAATACGGGAGCTGCTATACAGCGAAGTCCTACGCTGAATTCCTCATCGTCAATTGCAAAACCCCTGTTGAAGGTTCTTCTTAATTCACGCTTCAGCAACTGAGGATCCGTTATTGTTTTTGAAGTATAGGCTTTCAGCTCTATATCATCCAGCAGTTCCTGCTGGCGGAGTTCGGGAATCCAGCTCAGAATTGCCTTGCCGACGGCGGAACAGTGAAGTGGTTCAGACATACCGATGTGTGTTTTTACAGTTATTTTTTCCTTGCTGATTTCTTGTTCTATAATCAGTGCCTGTGATTGAAACAAGATACAAAGATGGGAGCTTTCATTAGTAGTTTCTGTCAGTTCCTTGAGGTAGGGTTGGGCAACTTCCCGGATTTGGAGGTCCTCAATGGTTTTTATACCAAATTTGACCATACCCATCCCCATTCTATATTTTGAGGTGTTTTTATCCTGCTCCACGTATCCTCTTTCCTCAAGGGTGTTAATGAGCCTGTAGGCACTGCTCTTATTTATATCAAGTATCTTGCCCATTTCGGTAATGCTCACTGAGCCTTTTTGAAGTATAGTTTCAAGAATTATAAGACCTCTGTTAAGAGAATGTATAATCTGTTTTCCTGATGGCTTATTCATATTATTACCTCCCATTCTAGTAATAATAATAATAAAACACAATAACAAATTATGCAACTCTATTTCAAATATTTATAATTTTCGAGGCTTAAGCATATAAACATGTCGAATTAACAATAAATTTACTAAAAAAATATAGTTGCATAAAAAGCAGCAAGAAAGGAAGGAATTTAAAATGATTAATAATCTTAGAATCAGTTTTATGCCTATTTCACGATACAACACAATGGAGGTGAAAGATGTTTGCCAAAGCCTTGCATCAATTGGTTATGATGCAGTGGAATGGACATCTGTACACTTCTGCCATGAAAAGAAAACCATGTCGGAGCTTAAGGAGGTTATACGTACAACAAGGGAATTCGGCATGGATATATCTGAAATTGTGGTGCAGAAGGATATGGTAGTCCTGGATAACGAACAACGAGAAAAAAACATAGTATATGTTGAGGAAAGCATAAGAAAGTATTCCTCGTTGGGAATAAAAACAGTAAATCTCTTTACGGGTCCTCTGCCTTGGATTGATGATAAGATAACAGTAGGTAAGCAAATTTCAGAGGGACATGCATGGGAACTGGTTTTTGATGCATATGACCGATTGGTAAAACTTGCAGAAAAATATAAAATGAATCTTGCGGTTGAGAATGTATGGGGAATGCTATGTTATGACTTCTACACAACCCAGTTTCTTATCAATCATTACAAATCAGATTATCTGGGGGTCAATTATGACCCTTCACATGATATTCTTGCAGGCAACTATGATGTGGGCTGGATTGTTAAACAGTGGGGAGATTATATAAAGCATATACACCTGAAGGATGCGGCAGGCATACAGACAGAAGGTAAATTTGTTTTTCCCCTGCTGGGGGAGGGGTTTGTGAACTGGAAGGATTTCTTCCAGGCTTTGATTGAGATTGAGTATGATGGTTACCTCTCTGTTGAGTTTGAATCATTTGAATATCTTAGAAACATACTTAACCATGATATAGAGGAAGCTGCGAAAATATCCTACCGGGACATCCACAGACTTTTACAGCTTTGATTAAACAGGATATGTAAGGTTGTACCTATGAATAGATTGAAGTTATTTGAGAGCAATAACAATAATAATATAGGAAATCACAGTTGGAGGTTTGGAAATGACATCTTGTGAGAAAAAGAAGTTGAATGATATTTGCAAAGTATTAAGAAAGGACATAGTTGATATGATTTTCAGGGCGGGGTCAGGCCATCCTGGTGGATCGTTATCAGCAGTTGAGATAGTTGCACTGTTGTATTTCAAGATTATGAACATTGATCCTAAAATACCTGACAAGCAGGACAGGGACAGGTTTATCATGTCAAAAGGACATGCAGCTCCCATACTATATGCTGCACTTGCAAGAAAAGGTTATTTCTCTACTGATGAGTTATTTACATTAAGACAGCTGGGGAGTATCCTCCAGGGACATCCGGATATGAAAAAAACACCTGGAGTGGATTTTTCCAGTGGTTCATTGGGGCACGGACTGTCCATTGGATGCGGCATGGCATTGGGAAGTAGGTATTCAGGAATCACCAACAGGATATATGTTTTACTCGGAGATGGTGAGCTTAACGAGGGGCAGGTCTGGGAAGCCGCCATGCTTGCAGCCAAATACAATCTTGAGAATATTACTGCTGTTGTGGATCGGAACTGTGTACAGCTTGATGGTACAAGTAAATGTATCATGCCCATGGAACCTCTGGCTGACAAGTGGAGAGCATTTGGCTGGAATGTTATTGCTGCGGACGGACATGATGTTGAAAACCTGGATAATGCATTCAGCAAAGCACAACAGGATCAAAACCGGCCTTCAGTTATTGTAGCAAGAACTGTCAAAGGAAAGGGGATATCCTTCATGGAAGGCAAATACCAGTGGCATGGAGGCAGGATTGACGATGAGACATATAGTAATGCGTGCAGAGAAATTGGATGTGAAAGGGGTGGAAAGGATGAATGAATACCACGCTATACGTGACGAATATGGACATAATCTCACAGAACTGGGTGGACAGAACCCAAAAATAATTGTACTGGATGCAGATGTCTCAAATTCCACGAGGTCAGTGATTTTTGGGCAAAAATATCCGGAACGTTTTATTAATTGCGGAATAGCGGAAACCAATATGGTGTCAGTGGCAGCCGGGCTTGCTGCAATGGGCTGGATACCTGTTGTCAACACATTCAGTTTTCTGCTTTGTGAAAGAGCTTTGGACCAGATAAGGGCTGATGTTGCCTACAATAATCTTAATGTCAAATTTGCTGCAGCATACGGAGGAATGTCCGATTCGTTCGATGGTGCTTCCCATCACAGTATAACAGACCTTGGAATAATAAGAAGCATACCAGGCATGTCTCTTGTAGTGATTTCGGATTCGGTTTGTATGAAAAAGGCGTTGAAGCCGATTATGGAGTACAATGGTCCTGTGTATTTCAGGCTGTGCAGAGAGAAGACACCGGTGGTGCATAACACGGATTTCAGGTTTAAGCTGGGGAAGGGTGAAGTTTTAAGGGAAGGTAGAGATTTGACAATAATCGCAACAGGAATCATCCTTGACAGGGTTTTAAAGGCGTCAGAAATTCTTGCGCACAGAAACATAGATGCAAGAGTTATTGAAATCCACACTGTGAAGCCAATTGATGCTGAGATAATCATAAAAGCGGCAGTTGAGACGGGAGCAATACTTACATGTGAGGAGGCAAATAAAACAACAGGACTCGGGTCGGCAGTTTCCCAGACGGTCTCAAGAGAATTTCCAGTGCCTATGGACTGCGCCGGCATCGATGATGTATATGCGGAATCCGGCTCGTATACTGAGCTTTTGGACAAATACGGACTATCTGTTGATGAAATAGTAAACAGAACTAAAAGACTTATGACATTAAAGGGAAAGGATGATTGACTTGCGTATGACGGGTGCTGAAATAATTGTTGATTATTTGATTGAACTGGGAGTTGAATATGTTTTTGGGATTACGGGACATGGTTGTCTCCCTCTTGTAGATGCTCTCCGAAAAAGGAAAGATGAATTAAAATTCATCCAGGTGAAACAGGAGATGAGTGGTGTGTACATGGCTGACGGGTATTTCAGATCAAGCGGGAAACCTCAGGCCATACTTACATCCATAGGGCCAGGAGCGCTGAATACGATAATAGGGATTGCAACCTCTTATGTGGATTCCACATCACTTATGGTTATTTCCGGTGATACACATACAAACATGAGGGGTGCAGGAGTATTGCAGGAAATTGAACGCAAGCATGATTCAGATTTCATCAGCTGTGTAAGGCCGGTTACCAAAAGATGCTGGAGGGCTGAGAGTGTAAAGCAGCTGCCCAAGATAATGAAAAAGGCATTCATCAGTATGATGTCCGGCAGAAAGGGACCGGTTGTTTTGAGCGTACCCATGG
Organism: uncultured Eubacteriales bacterium; assembly: GCA_964471145.1. Lineage (GTDB taxonomy): Bacteria > Bacillota > Clostridia > Acetivibrionales > STF1-152 > CAYYGK01. The sequence continues at coordinate 12,028 of CAYYGK010000012.1, forward strand.
ATGTACAGGCGGAAAGCATGGATATTGAATATAACCTTCAATCATATGAAGGTGGTTCGGTTATTACAGATAACAATCAAAGGGAAGGAGAAGTCAAGGAGGCGGTAAAGCTTCTTATAGAGGCAAAAAGACCTGTAATTCTTGCGGGAGGGGGTACCTATTATGCTGATATCAGTGACGAACTTGTCACTTTGTCAGAAATATGTGGTGCGGCTGTAATAACCACAATGGCAGCCAAAAGCGTATTCCCCGAAGATCATCCTCTTTACGGATGGCATGGCGGGTCAAAAGGAAC
>CAYYGK010000012.1:12332-17407 GCA_964471145.1 uncultured Eubacteriales bacterium
TGGAAACCACTTGAGCAGTACTGCCGATGTAGTATTGGCATTAGGATGTAGATTTGCTGATGAAACCACATCATCCTACAGGAAAGGAACCACCTATAATTTCCCTGATACTAAACTTATCCATGTTGATATAGACAGCAATGAACTGGGTAAGAACTACCCCTGTACCATAGCAATACAGGATGATGTCAAAAACGTTGTGAACTGTATGATTAGGGAATTTAAGAAAACCAGGAAAAATTTTGACTACAGAGAGACCGAATATTTTCAGGATATCAGCAAAACCAGGAAAAACTGGTTTGATTATATCAGCAATATCAGGAGCAGGGACAGGGGTTTTTTGACAATATCGCAGTTTATAGGCGATTTAAATGATATTTATCCTCCTGAAGGAATTATTGTAACTTCATCAGGAAACAGCCAGTCACAGATATTCCAGGAATACTGTTTCCGTGTACCAGGAACACATGTAACCACCGGAGGATTTTCAACAATGGGTTTTGCAATGAATGCAGCCATGGGAGTAAAGCTTGCAAGACCTGAAACACCTGTAATGGCAGTAATAGGTGACGGCGATTTCATGATGAACATGCAGGAACTGAGTACCATGATGCAATATGGTATTCCAATAATTACGGTTGTTATAAACAATATGGGCTGGATGGCCATAAGGGACCTGCAGATAGATGCATATGGGAAGGAGCATTCTTATGGAAATGATTTTATTAATAACACAGGACAGGTCTATTCCCCTGATTTCAAAATGATTGCCCAATCCTTTGGTGTCCATGCTGAAAAGATTTCAGCAAGAGAGCATATTGAGAATACCGTCAGAAAGTGCTTATCTCTTGACAAGCCATCATTGATAGAAGTTGTGGTGGACCGGGAATACCCGTATTCGGGAGGCAGTGCTACCGGCTGGTGGGATGTGCCGGTGCCGGAATATATTAAAGACAGGTTTGATGATTACAGGCAAGCTAAAAATGAAGAATATTTGAGATGAGGAGATTTGTACAATGAGAATAGCGGTTGTGAATGAGGTAAGTGCATGTGATAAGAATAAGAATATTATAAAAGCGTTGGAGAGTTTCGACCATGAGGTAATAAATGCGGGAATGACGAAAAAAGGTGAGAAACCTGAACTTACTTATATTGAAACAGGTTTGCTTTCTGCTTTGCTTCTAAACAGTGGAAGAGCAGACCTGGTGGTGGGAGGATGCGGTACAGGACAGGGATACCTCAATTCGGTAATGCAGTATCCCAATGTTATATGTGGTTTGATACAGGAACCTGTAGACTCATGGGTGTTTGCTCAAATAAATGGCGGTAACTGCATATCGCTTGCATTGAACAAGGGATATGGCTGGGCGGGGGATGTAAATCTTGGATTCATATTTGAGAGACTTTTCAGAGTTAAATGGGGAGGGGGATACCCTAAAGAGCGTAGGGAGTCACAACAGAAAAGCAGACAAAGGCTTTGGGAACTTTCTCAGAAAACCCACCTGGAATTCAGCAGCATCTTGAAATCGGTAGACCAGCACATGGTCAAAAGAGTCCTGGAATTCCCAGGAGTAAATAAAATTCTGGATATTGACAGCTTGAATGATCAAGGCCTTGGAAGCACCCTCAAGAAAATTTATAAGAGTAATTGAGGATAACACGATTTATATGAAATATATAATAAAGGGGTTGGGCATATGAGCCTTAATGCTGAAAGATATGTGGCAGGACTAATGGAAAGGGCGCGCAGGGCGCAGAAGGTTATAGAAAATTTCACACAGCAGGAGGTTGACAGAATCGTGAAAGCGGTTGCCTGGTCGGCAGTACGGGAGGATAACTCCACTAAGATTTCAAGGCTTGCTGCTGATGAATCCGGTCTCGGATATTATGAGGCAAAATATATAAAGCTTCAAAAAAAGGTCAGAGGGGCTCTCAGGGATATAAACGGTGTAAAATCTACAGGAATTATTGAAAGAGATAGATTAAGAGGACTGGTGAAAATCGCAAAACCTGCAGGAGTTATAGGTGCAATTTTACCATGTACAAACCCGGAAGCAACACCTGTGATAAAGGCAATCTTTGCATTAAAGGGGCGAAATGCAGTGATTTTCTCACCTCATCCACGTACCAAAGGAACCAATAAACTTATTGTTGATGTGATGAGGAATGCACTGGCGGACCTTGGTGTTCCAGAAGACCTGCTCGTAACTGTAGAAAAACCTACTCTTGATATAAGCAATGAAGTTATGAGACAGAGCGACCTCATTGTAGCCACAGGAGGAGGACCAATGGTTAAATCAGCATATGGCTCTGGTACTCCGGCCTACGGAGTTGGAACAGGTAATACTGTGGTGGTGGTGGACGAAACCGCTGATATTGAGGAGGCAGCACACAAGATAATGCTCAGCAAGACATTTGACTATGGAACAAGCTGTTCTTCTGAAAACTCACTGATCATTCAAAAGAGAATATATGCAGAATTAATAGCCCAGCTGCAAAAGGAAGGTGGATACCTTGCAGATGAAAAAGAAAAAGAACATTTATGCAGTGTAATGTGGAATGAAGGCTATTTGAACAAGGATATAATTGCACAGCCTGCTGCTTTGATAGCAGAAAAAGCTGGTATCTCGGTTACCAGTGATACCTCTTTTATTATGGTCCAGGAAACAGGGACAGGAAGTGATTATCCCTTTTCAGGTGAAAAACTGTCAGTAGTATTAACGTTGTATGAGTACGATGATTTTGATGAAGCTATAGCAATGGTCAACAAAATAACCGAGTATCAGGGAAAGGGGCATTCCTGCGGCATACATTCAAATAACAACGAACATATTGAAAGACTGGGAAAGGAAACCAAGGTAAGCAGAATTATGGTCAGGCAGCCGCAGTGTTACGGCAACAGCGGGAATTGGGATAATGGTATGCCTTTTACTATGACATTGGGATGTGGAACATGGGGAGGCAATATATCCTCTGAGAATATTACATGGAAACATATGATAAACACTACATGGGTGTCGTATCCAGTTGAGGAAATCATACCTGATGACAAGGAACTTTTTGGGGAGGCAATGGAAATATAATTATATAAAATGCCTCATTTAATATAGAACAAAAAAGTATTACAAAAAACAATAACTAGAGCGGAGGAGTAAAACATGAAATGGATTAAGGAAACTTTTGATACTAACAAGCCTATTATAGCAATGTGTCATTTTCAGGCGCTGCCTGGAGACCCGTACTATGATAGAGATGGAGGTTTGGAAAAGGTAATAGAGATGGCAAAAAAGGATTTAGAGGCACTTCAGGGCGGTGGAGTGGATGCGATTATGTTTTCAAACGAATTCAGCCTTCCGTATCTTACAAAAGTGAAGCAGGAGACACCGGTGGTAATGGCCAGGATAATTGGTGAATTGATGAGTGATATAAAGGTTCCATTTGGGGTAAACGTATTGTGGGACCCTATTGCATCCCTTGATCTTGCTGCTGCAACAGGTGCAAAATTTTTAAGAGAAATAATGAGCGGAGTTTATGCAAGTGACTTCGGTTTGTGGAATACAAATCCAGGTGAGATTGTCAGGCATCAGATGAATTTGGGACTGGGACATGTAAAACTGTTGTTCAATATAGTTCCGGAAGCCGCCAGCTATCTTACAGACAGGGATATTGTTGAAATTGCCAGATCCACTGTTTTTAACAACAGGCCTGATGCTTTATGTGTTTCAGGGCTGACTGCAGGAACCGAAACAGATATACAGGTTTTGTCTAGAGTTAAGGAAGCAGTTCCAGAAACGGTTGTATTCTCCAATACGGGTTGTAATATAATTAATATTTATAAACAGTTGGAAGTTGCGGATGGTGCTGTTGTAGGTACCACTTTCAAATATGAAGGTAAATTTGAAAACAGTGTTGATGAAAGCCGTGTAAAAGAATTTATGGACAGAGTAAGAAGTTTTCGCAGTTGATAGAAATATTTTTAGCAACAGGTTTGGCAAAGGTAAAAATATTTGTTTTAACAAGCCAACGGAGGAGATAGAATGTATAGTTACAAGGATGAGCTTTTAGGGCTTACCAGCAAAATTGCGGTTTCTGGACATGAAGATGAAATGATAGATTATATGTATGGAGAGTTGAGAAAGTACTCAACAGACGTTAGTGTAGATAACATTGGGAATGTAATAGCAAGTTTTCAAGGAAAAGACCAGCATTCTCCCTCACTCATGCTTTTCGCACATATGGATGAATTGGGATTTATTGTTAGCAAAATAGAAAAAAGAGGTTTTATCAGGTTTGAACGGATTGGAGGCGTAAACAGGAGAGTTTTACCCGGTACACAAGTATTTGTTAAAACTTGCAGTGGATACAAAAATGGGGTAATCGGGGTCAAATCGCACCACTATATGAACACCATGGAAAAGACTTCACTACCAACACTTGAAGAACTATATATTGACATAGGAGTGACAGACAAGAAGGATGCACTTAAGGCAGGTGTTGAAATAGGAAGTGTTATATGCTACAAGCCTTCTTTTAACAATCTCGAGGGCGATATTGTAGCGTGCAAGTCCATAGACAACAGGGTAGGATGCCAATGTCTTATCAAGGTGGCGGAATATCTAAGTCAAAACAAGATTAGTTCAAATGTGTTCATAATAAGTACGGTTCAGGAGGAATTCAATCTAAGGGGAATAGTTTCTGCAGCCAATAAAGTCAAGCCGGATCTGGCCTTGGGCATTGATATTACACCGGCATGTGATACACCGGATTTGGGCGATAAAAATGAGATTGCTATTGGGAATGGACCAGCTCTGGTGATGTATGATTTTCATGGGAGGGGCATGCTGGCAGGGCTTATACCTGACATGAAACTAAGGGAATATATTGAAAAAATCAGTATTCTCAAAGGAATACCCCTGCAAAAGGTTGTGTCCTCTGGAATACTTACTGATGCATCAAGCGTGCCTGCACTGGGGAAGGGAATAATTACGGCTTCTCTAGCAATTCCTGTAAGATATAGTCATACACCTATAGAGATGGTTGATGTAAAAGATATTGAAAAAACATGGCAGCTCACA
>CAYYGK010000012.1:17417-27567 GCA_964471145.1 uncultured Eubacteriales bacterium
GTAGCGATACTGGAAAATTTAAGCAGTAGCAGCAAATTTGGAAGATCAAGATAACTGATTTATTGAAAAGGAGTTTGGTTTTAAATGTTTACAAAAAAATACGTTATGGGTATTGATGCTGGTACAGAAGGATTGAGGGCAGGCCTTTTTGATTTGTGTGGGAAACCGGTAATATATGCATCTGAAAATTATAACACATACTATGGGAATCACGGAGAGGTATCCCAGGATCCTGGAGAATGGGACATGGCTTTAAGGAAGGCAGTAAGGAATGCTGTTGAGAACTCGGGGGTCAATCCTGCTGAAATAGCAGGAGTAGGTGTGGATGCTACAATAGGGACTCTGGTATTTATGGACAATGAGTTAAATCATATAAGTAATGCAATATTATGGATGGATGTCAGGGCAGCGGATCAGTTTGACAGGCTTAAGTCCTTGAATCACCCTGCTTTAAAACTCAATCCCACAGCTGAGTGGCCATTGCCTAAAATAATGTGGGTAAGGGAGAATACACCTGAAGTATATGAAAGAACCAGGGTGATACTTGAATTTACAAACTGGCTGATGTACAAAATGACCGGCAATGTTACCGGATGTATGAGCAATGCCGTCAGCCGCTGGTTTTACAACCGACGTAAAGGCGGCTATCCCTCGGATCTATTTGAAGCCACAGGACTTAAAGACCTTGAGCAGAAGCTCCCGGAGAAAACCAGATTTGTAGGTGAGGTTGCCGGCTATGTGTCCAAAGATTTTTCCCGTGATACCGGTCTTCAGAAGGGAATACCAGTAGCTGTCGGCTGCCCTGACGGGATTTCAGCCATGCTAGGACTCAATACATTCAAACCGGGTAATACGTTAATGATATGCGGGACTTCCCATGTCCACCTGGCAGCAAGTGATAAGGAAATACATGCAAAAGGCATAATGGGTTCATATCCTGATGCTGTTCTGCCGGAGATTCACTTTCTTGAAGGAGGACAGGTAACAACCGGTGCGGTTCTCAAATGGTACAGGGATAATTTTCTGCACAAGTATTATCATGAAGCTGCCCAAAAGGATATGGATGTCTATGGGTATTTGGACGCACTTGCTTCAGACATTCAACCTGGCTCGGAAGGTCTTGTAGTGCTTGAATACTTCCAGGGGAACAGAACACCATACCAGGACCCCTATGCCAGGGGAACAATATGGGGAATTTCTCTTAAGCATACTCCGGTACATATTTACCGGGCTATAATGGAGGGTGTGGCATACGGAACAAGGCATGTTTTTGAAGCAATTAAAAGCGAAGGCACGCATATTGAAAGGGTTGTAGCCTGTGGAGGAATGACAAAGAGCAGTATATGGCCGAAAATACATGCTGATGTGTGCAGACTTCCTGTTGTTATTACCGAAGTTCAGGAAGCAAGTGTTCTGGGAGCCGCGGTTGTAGCGGCAAAAGCTGCAGGAGCATATGAAACCCTGGAGGAAGCTGCAGATAGAATGGTAAGAGAAAAAGAAGTAATATACCCTGATTTGAAGACAAGCAGTAAATACGATTTTTATTATGATTTATACAAACGTACCTATCCGGAGTTGAAATGCTTAATGAAAGAGATGGCAAAGGGCAAATAAGCAGTCAATTAATATGGAGGTGGTTTGATGAAAACAGTAACAGCTGCATTAATTGGTGCAGGAGACCGTGGAATGTATGCATATGCGCCATATGCACTGAATAATCCTTGGAAATTTAAATTTGTTGCAGTAGCGGATACTAACGATGAAAAAAGGAAAATATTCAGCAGGCGTTATGGAATAAGGGAAAATATGTGCTTTAAGGATTATAAGGATTTCTTTTCAAGACCGAAACTGGCAGATGCCGTATTGATATGTACCCAGGACAAACTGCATTATGAACCTGCTGTTATGGCTATGGAGAAAGGCTATGATATTCTGCTCGAAAAGCCTATTTCCACCGACCCAAAAGAGTGTATGGCAATAAGCAGGCTTGCAGAGGAATATGACAAAATGCTGCTGGTATGCTATGTTCTCCGGTATACAAAGTTTTTTTCTACAATAAAGCATATTATTGACAGTGGTAGAATAGGCAGGCTTATTTCCATTCAACACAATGAGAATGTCCCAATGGATGACCAGGTACACAGCTTTGTAAGAGGCAACTGGAGAGATGCAAGGTCTTCATGCCCTATGATATTGGCACATTGCTGCCATGATATGGATATTATAAGATGGTTTGCCGGAGCGGATATTCTAAGAATATCTTCATTTGGAGGACTGACTCACTTCAGGTCTGAAAATGCACCAGCAGGAGCACCGGAAAGATGCCTTGATGGCTGCCCTGTAAGTGATTGCTGCCCGTATTATGCTCCTGGAATATATCTTACTGACAATACAGACTGGCCAACATCGGTAATTGGTGAAGACTTGAGTATAAAAGGAAGAATAAAGGCATTAAGGGAAGGTCCTTATGGAAGATGCGTATTCCACTGTGACAACAATGTTGTTGACCATCAGGTGGTAAACATGGAGTTTTCAAATAAAACAACTGCTGTGTTTACAATGTGTGCCTTCACAAGTGATGAATCAAGGACACTGAAACTAATGGGTACAAAAGGGGAAATAAGGGGTTCTCTTGAGAAAACAGAGATTGAGGTTAATGATTTTTCTACGGGAAACAGGGAAGTCATATCAATAAAAAAGTCTCCTTACAGATATGGCGGAGGAGATTATGGAATTATGAATTATTTTGTTCGCAGCATTATTGAAGGCAATAGAAATAAAGGTTTAACCTCTGCTGTTGAAGCTTTACAAAGCCATCTTATGGCTTTTGCAGCTGAAGAATCCAGATTGAAAGGAAAAGTTATAGAAATGAAGGACTATGCTAAACAATTTGAATTTTGAAGGAGCGGTTTGATGAAAATAGTCAAAGTAGATGCACAAAAAGTAGTATTCAATGGAGATGAAGCTTCTCTTGAAAGGTATAGGATAAATGAATTAGGAGATGATGAAATACTTGTTAAAACCAAATGTTCTCTGATAAGTATTGGTACTGAGACAACTATATTATTAAGGAACAAAAGGGGTTCCGCAGGCAATAGTTCTCAAGAGTTATGTCAACCAGAGGAATGGGGTTTTGACAACTATGGGAAAGGATAAACATGGGATATTGAGAAAAATTCCCAAAATCCGGGTTATGCACTTGCAGGCCATGTGATAGATACCGGAGAGAAAGCAGAGGGTTTCAAAGTAGGCGACAGGGTGGTATCACTGCATAATCATTCAAGTTATGCTGTTTGCTCCGCCAAACCATGGCATACAATGAAAATACCTGATGGAGTAAGTTGTGAAGATTCAACTTTTTCTGTACTTGCCAGTGTTGCCATACATGGTATAAGGAGGGCGAATATCAGATTGGGGGAAGATGTTGTTATAATGGGAGCCGGACTTGTAGGGCTTTTGCTGTTGCAATTTGCGGTTAAAAGCGGTGCCTATCCTGTAATCTCAGTTGATATATGCCCTGAAAGACTAGAGCTTGCAAAAAAGCTTGGAGCCAATTACACCATTAACCCTGAAGATGAGGACATTGTCCAAAAGGTAAGGGAATATACGGGGCAGGAGGGAACAAACTGTACCATTGAAGCCGTTGGTAACCCGCAAGTGCTCAGGAACTGTTTGAAAATATCGGCTCCAGGTGCCAGGGTTGTGGTAATGGGTGCCATACTTGGGGAAGCCAGCTTGGATTTATACAATGAATTTGTTTTCAGGGAATTGAATCTTATTGCTGCACAACAACCCAGAAATCCAACTCATGACACTATTTATTACCATTTTACAGGGCAAAAAAACAGGCAATATGCTCTCGAACTTTTACAGAGAGGGGAATTGAAGGTGAAGGACCTTCTTACACATAAGTTTCACTACACTCAAGCAGCAGAAGTATATTCCATCCTGGGGAGATGCATTAATGAGAATTGTGACTCGGACGAGCGTAAAAGCAGGGATATGATAGGTGTATTACTGGAGTGGTCATAGATTAGGAGGTGTCGGAATGAAGAAAGGGATAAATGCATGGTCATTTCCATCTGGCATGGGGACTAAAGACTGTATAAAACTAGCCAGTGAAATAGGATACGATGGGATTGAACTTGTGCTCAGTGAAACAGGAGAATTAAGTCTTGAGAGTCATGAAAATGAGATTTTAGGTTACAGAGAGGCAGCAGAAGAAGCAGACATTGAAATCAGCGGTTTGGCTACAGGCCTGTACTGGCTGTATTCTCTTACAAGCAATAGAGGTGATATTAGAAAAAAGGCGAGGGATATTGTAAGAAGGCAGTTGGATATTGCTGCATTGCTTGGAACAGATGTAATTTTGGTTGTTCCGGGGAGCGTGGGAGTGGACTTCAGACCTGAGGATGTTGTACCGGATGCGGAAAGAAAAGGTTTTTTTGCCGGCAGCGAGGTCGTAGATTATGATGTGGCCCATAAGAGAGCTCTAGAGGCAGTCAGGGAACTGGCACCTTATGCACAACAGAAAGGAATAATTATAGGGGTTGAAAACGTATGGAACAAGTTTTTGCTTTCACCCCTGGAAATGAGAGATTTTATAGATAGTATAAATTCCAAGTATGTAGGTGTGTATCTGGATGTTGGAAATGTTATGGCAATGGGCTATCCTGAACACTGGATCAAGATTCTTGGTGAGAGAATAAAGAGAGTACATTTCAAGGACTATCGAAGAGGAACAGGTGGACTGACTGGATTTGTTGACCTGCTCGCTGGTGATGTGAACTTTATAGAGGTTGTGAAAAGCTTGAATGAAATAGGTTATAACGGCTGTGTCAATGCTGAAATGACTCCTGTATACAGGAATTTTCCGGAACAGATTTTGTACAATACTTCCAGATCGTTGGATAAAATTCTGGGTAGATAGCAGCAAGTATTTTTTTTAGTAGAGTTGCATTATAAATAAATAAGGGTGATAAAACAATGAGAAGCTTGATATTAGATATGGATGGTACTTTGGTTAATACTGCATTGGCTACGGTACCTGCATGCACCATTGTATCCAGAAGATTGGGACTTAAGGTCCATGATGAGGATTTTGTTCGAGGGCTTATAGGCTGGCCTGATATGGTTATGTTCAGGAAAATGTATCCGCAAGCAAACAACAAGACACTTGAAAGATATTTCATTGAAGTTGTAAAGGAAGAAAAATTGATAATAGGAAAACTTGGCAGTAAGATGCTTTTTGAGGATGCCTATGATACACTGACTAAGCTAAAGGGAAATGGTTTTTTTCTTGTGCTGGCCAGTACAGCGACAGATCATCACATGAATGTCTGTATGGAAGCGACACAAATTGGGAAGTTCTTTGAAACAAGGAAATTCGGACATTATGATAAAAAAATAATGATAGAAGAAATACTGGAAGAATATCCTGGAAGAAGCTGGATTATGGTTGGTGACCGGATTATTGACAAAAGAGCTGTGGAAGCCTTTGGAATTCCTGCTGTTTATGCTTCATACGGATTTGGCAGTGAGGAGGAGGGAGAGGTTTTTGATTTCTATATAGAAAAACCTAGTGATATTCTTGAAGTTATAAAAAAAGTGGAAGAGGTATATTTATGAAAATTTTCGATGCACATATTCACACAACTATTGGGACATGTGTTCCTGAAGATTGCCTTGCCCGAATGGATCGTGCTGGAGTCAGCGGTGGTTCCATTTTCTCCCCATTTCCTGAAAGTCCAATCGATTCCAGCGGTGTTTCCTATGAAATGAGGATAAACACCATACTAGAATGGACACGAGGTTATGAAGATAAGCTTTTTCCTGTGCTCTGGATTCATCCATTTGAGAAGGATGCGATAGACAAAGTAAAAGATGCTGTAGAATGTGGCGTTAGTGCATTTAAAATGATATGTGATTGCTATTATGTATACGAAAAAAAGTCTATGGATCTGCTAAAGGAAATCTCAAAGCTAGGAAAACCCGTATTTTTCCATTCGGGAATTCTCTGGAACAGTTATGTCTCCAGCAAATACAACGATCCGATACATTGGGAAGCGCTTTTGAACATAGCAGGCTTAAAATTCTCTTTGGCTCACTGTGCTTGGCCGTGGTATGATGTAGCTATAGCACTTTACGGGAAGTTTTTGAATGCCTATGCAACTAGGCCTGATATTTCAAGCGAGATGTTTTTTGACCTTACCCCTGGCACACCTGTTTCCTATCGGCGTGACCTTTTATACAAACTACTTAATTCTGGATATGATGTACCCCACAACATAATGTTTGGTACAGACTGCACATGCAATACATATAATGCGGAATGGGCTGCTCGGTGGATTCAGATTGACAGCAAACACTATGATGAAATGGGTGTAGGACAGAAAGTCCGTGATCTGATTTTTGGGGGAAACTATTTGCGTTTCCTTGCTATCACTCCAAAGGACTTCACTCACATTTGTCCTATACCGGACAGTGCAGATGCATGGACTTTGGAACAGGCAAACGCAACATTATAATTCACAACACAATTATAACCCTATTCCTTACTTGAGAGCTAAAAGTTCTTACCAGAATGTTTGTGGTAAGTAAGAGTTGCCAACTTATACCCTTATTTTGAAATTGAACAGATATATATGAACGGAAAACAATTTTAATCTTAAAGGTTTAAAAAGCGAAAACACTTCATACACTTACAAAGGAAAAGCATATAAAAGAATATAAAAGAATATTAATACAACTTTTAAGAAAATCGAGAATGAGTATTTTATAAATAACCGATCCATCGCTCAAGTTGTTGATGAATAACGAATATATTATTATAAAAATTATTAAGAGCGGCATTTAATTCGCATAAAAAGGTAATCATATGCCTCCGTTTTTCACTGTTCTTGTTCACGCAACCAACTGCAAAGGTATATTATAGTGTCCTTTATTCTAAAAAGTTCACTTTCCCTGTTCCTTTCACGCCAAAGCCGGCTGTAATCCCTAAACCATTTTTCAAAAAGAACAGCAAGTTCACTGCAGGAGTGAACAAGATCAATCCCCGTCTGTTTGAAACTGTATTTTTTTATAGCAAGAGCAAGGGATTGTGTAAGTGCAATTCCCCTGGATGAAATGTAAAACTCTTTCATATCAAGGCTGCGCATACTATAAACATGGGGCATGAGATCAACAATTCTGCTTCCAATATCAAGTGAGTTCTGATAAGAGTGCTTAAGATCTACTCCTTTGCATTTAATTATTTTTTCCCGTACTCTGTTAAAATACCTGTTTCCATCTGAAGTTTCCTTCCATGTTATAATATCCCCCCAGGTTATTCTTTCCTGTCTTGCAAGAACTCTTAACAGGCCTGCAATCTTTCCTGAAGAATCACCGTATTCCATTCTGGATATATTCTCATCTGTTTTTAAAGTATCTTCTTCAACAGGATTCCAGGAAAGAGATGCACCATAAACCATACCAGGAATTGAATTACCAAAAAGATTCACATGTCCAAAGTCTCCCCAGTCGGTATTCAATATACCCTGTGCGTTATATTTGTTCCCGTAATTTGCCATATTAAAAATATTGGCAAAAGCCTCGTCCATATCATTCGTAAACCTGTTCCATCCTGAAACACCAGGGCACAGATATTGGGTTATCCCAGCATCAGCAATTTTCTTTATATTGTTTTCATTTGGGCTGGAGGCATAGTCCCAGTTAAGGCATATGACATCTTGAGGGATTTCCTTAAGGTGTTTGGGATATTTTAGAACAATATCCCCCCAGAACATTACCTTCCTATCATATTTTTTGACATGGGCAATTATTTTGTTTAGAAAGTCAACATAAACTCTTCCCTTGCCCGCTCTTTCAACCTGTTCTTTATTTTTGCCCATCCCAAGGTCAAATGTCTCATCAGCACATATGTTAATCGTGTTTGATGTAAAAATGGGTATGAATTCATCCAGCATCGCTTCTATAAGTTTAATGCTTTCAGGATTTGAAGGGTCAAGTGTGTGATGCTTCATACGATCAAGCCATTTAAACCCTTCTTCCTGCCAGTCTTCCAGCTCACACAAATGGCTGTATGATTTTGAAACAAGGAGGTGATACAAATGTCCGAAGGTGGCCAGGGAAGGAACAAGTTCAATGTGCCTGTTTTTGCAGTATTCATCAAGAATCATTATTTCCTCTGCGGTGAGGGGGTCTGAATCAGGCCATAATTCAGTGATATTTTCAAATGCAAAGGTGTGCTCTATATAGAGCTGTAGCTGATTGAGTTTATAAAAGGAAGCCCTGTATGCAAGTTCCTTTAATGTGTCCAGAGTCGGTACCTTGCCCCTGGTAATATCGTGGTAAAACCCCCGGTTTTTGAAGGCCGGTTTATCCTGTATGTACAGTAGGGGTAGGCTTCGCTTGTATTGTCTTAACAGTTGACAGAGTGTCTGACAGCCATAAAACAGTCCAGCCTCTCCATCTGCATCAATTACAACCTCTTCTTTCGATATACTAAGGCTGTAACTCTCTGCACCCTGCGTATTGTTTTTTAGCATTATGGCATTTTTAACATCTGAATTGTTTACCCTGGATACCGGTAATTCAAATCTCAGGTGTTTTTTAATATTGTCTTTTAAAATAAATGCTGTATTCATGTCCTTGAAAGTACAGGACGAGTCAAGAAGGATTCTCGTATCAGGTTTTAATAAGGTGAAGTCTTTACTCATATTAATTGATTTTGGTTTTGGTATTAAATTCATATACACATCTCCTTGATTGAATCTTTATTTAATTCATGTCCTATATTGATATTTCTGTATGATAACAAAACCCTGCCGTTATTGTCAATTACAAAGAGCACAGCTCTTTGCTCCGGCAGTGTAAAAGAATATGTTGAACTGGTTGCGATGTCATAGATACTTATATCCAAATCACAGGAACACTCGGAAACAAAAGAGTAAAGGCTGGCTTGCATAAATTGGATTTTACTGCTCAATACACCTTTGTCTTTACCCTTAAGCCACTTAAAATATCTTTTAACACCAGCTTTGCCAATGGAATAATTGTATACTGCTTCTATTGGAGCATCATTATCATTCATTTCCAGAGGGAGAGGCGACCAGATAATCATCCCTTTACCAAGGCTTACTTCCCGGAGAATGTTTTCCTTTAGCGGTTTTTCAACCTCCTTATCAATCCAGGATATACTATTTCCACTGTAAGAGGCCGGGAAGCATTCATTATTTATTTTAACAGTCTCCTCTCTGCATACACTTTTTATTTCAGTTTCAATGTCAAACAAGAAAGTTCTTTCAAGGTCCCGGTTCCAAAACTCGTTATTACTGAATGGACCGGTTATCAGAAGGATACTGCCATTTTTAACGTTTTCTATTAGTCTATCCCATGCTTTATTTGAAATAATTCGAGGTGAGGGTAATATTATAAGCGGGTCTTTGTCAAGGTGCTCCAGGTGATACTCACCCATGGCATTAAATGAATAACCCATGCTGTATGCAAGAATGCGAGTCAGTCTTTTTGTTGAAGCGGCAGCACAATCATCTAATGAGAAGTCATTAGAATAAGGATAAACTACGGTTATATCAGCCAGTTTCCTTTTTTCAAAAAAATGAGAAATACTGTTGATGAACCTACCGAATTCACATATGATGTTCATTTCAGGCTTTATACTTCCGTCTGCTCTTATTGCGCCGATATTGACTTCATTGCGGTTATTCATGTAAACGTTGCTGTTCCACAGCCACAGCACAGCTCCAGCATTGTTGGAAGCAAAGGCAAGGGCATATTTCCTTTCAAGAAGATTTCTTATATCGTATTCGTTTCTCCTGGGACTTCCGTCCGGCATCTGATTATACATTACTCCTGTTTCCTGTATGAGGTTGGGTTTTTCAGGAGTTTTGGAGAAAATTCCGTTCCAGTACAAATCATCAAGCAGCCACCAGGTGTGATTGCTTGTATAGTCTACGGTGTCCTGATAGAAAAACGGAGATGGGCGCTTGGTCTCGAGTGCTTCATCCTGTCCTATAGTTACCAGTTGTGATGGAGCAAGTGACCTTATGGTTTCAGTCATAAGGCCTGCCCATTTTCGGAGCACATGTTGTGCAAATTCCATGTAGTCCTGTACTATAAATGTATTGGTTTT
>CAYYGK010000013.1:0-27565 GCA_964471145.1 uncultured Eubacteriales bacterium
AACACAAAATGAAAATGACAGGCTTACAGAACTGGTAAATAGCTTTATAGAGTTTGAAAACCCGGACAAATCAATGTTGGTACAGCTTATTGACAAGGTTGAGGTGTTTGAAGACAAGGAAATTGTAATACACTTTAAGTTTTTAAAACCACATTAAGGTATGGGGACACACCTCTCTCGGGCAAGAAGTATTTCTTTTGCGTTGAGGTATTTCCCCGGTATAATCGTTTTGATGAATTTTAGCAAATGTTGTGTTAAAATATACTTATAAAGTGTTTAAGTAGTGAGCTGATATAACAGGTGTTAAAGGAGGTGTTGGAACTATGAGTAGAGTTCATTCATTAAAGGATATTTCTGAAGTGCTTATGCCTATATTCGGCAGTTACCATATTCGAAAGGCTATTCTATTCGGCTCTTACAGCAAAGGGTCTGCCACAGAGATCAGTGACATAGATTTACTGGTTGATAGTGGATTGAAGGGTTTACGTTTTGTAGGATTAATTGAAGATATCAGAAGAGCTGTAGGTAAAGAAGTAGATGTTTTGGATGTCACTCATATTGAGGAAAATTCCAGCATCGAAAAAGAAATTGAAGATAGCGGGGTTATTATTTATGAAGGATGAAATCATTATTAAAAAGATTATTTCCTATATAGATAAAATCCTTGATTACTGCCAGGGCTATAACTATGATAGGTTCGTTGAAAATTCGATGCTTGTTGAAGCAAGTGTTTTTAATCTTAGCCAGATTGGTGAGTTGGCAAACAAGCTTAGTGAAAAGTATGAAAAAACTCATCCATCTATACCATGGCGGCAAATATATGGTCTTAGAAATCGAATTGTTCACGATTATGATGGAGTTAACCTATTATTAGTGTGGAGTATCATAGAAGATGATTTGAAAGATGTCAAAGCTCGATTAGAGGAAATGCTTATTTAAGGTACGAGGAAATCATATAGAAAGGGGATTTACTATGGAAGACAAAAGCTTTGAATTACTTACAAAAATGTATGCAGAGTTTTCAAAGAAATTTGATAATATTGACAATAGATTTGATGGTATTGACAAAAGATTTGATGGTGTTGATGGAAGACTGGATGGTGTTGATGGAAGACTGGATGGTGTTGACGGTGAAGTCAGGGGCCTAAAGAATGACATCATCAGGCTCGAAAATAAGTTGGATAGCCATTCCAAATCTTTATTTGACGGGTACCATCAAACCTATGAAAAAGTGTGTGCAGTTGAAGACAAAGTGGACAAGCTTACATCAAGAGTAGAAAAGCAAGAAGTTGAAATTAAAGTTATTAAAGGCGGAAAGTAATATATGCCAATTTACACCGTACCCCAGGGTACGTTAAGCCCCATCCATTTTTCCCCGAAGCCTCCTCCCCAGCTTCCCTTGCCGGTAATCTTCCATGTACCTATTGGAGACGGAGTATCTCTTTTCCCGCTTGCTACAGGGTATTCTTTTACTATGGTTTCCCCTTCCAGCACATAAAGCTTCTTGTCCTCAATATCTATATATACTACATATGTTTCCTTCTGCAGGGTACTGCAGCCCTCTTCACTCTGCTTTTCAGGCAGCAGCATTGCTGTAACAAATACCGCTGCAGCAAGCAATACTGCTGTACCTGCAATAAGCCTCAAGCTAAGACTTTTCCACTTCATAAAAGCACCTCCGGTCTAATATATGATAATGAGCATGTACATAATTTAAAAACTGTCCTGCAGTATAATTAAAACAACAGGGAAATAAAAGGATTTTAATGGTATTGCCTGAGATGATGCAGCCTGTATTTTATTCTGGCAGCCTGTACAAAACTCCAACGCCCGGTTTACCGTTTTGGTGAATTTTTAGCAGCCCAATTTTATTTAAACCGTCATAATGAAGCACCTGTCTTCATATAAGTTAATAGGTAATCATTAGTACTACAGCGAGAAGTTGTAGTGTTGGATGCGAATTATTAAAGACAGTTGAAAAACGGCCGTCTGCTAATAAAATACCGGTTGCTGGGGGGATTTATAATGGTTTTTGATACTTCTTGAAGTAAACAGTGTGTTTATGTATTGTTCCGGAATCATAATAATTCATATTAACTACAAAGGAGGGTTAAGAATGCAGTTTGTTGAATCAATCAGGAAGATCAGGCTTGTGACCTGGATTCTTATTGTTGTTGCATTAATGGTTTTTTTTTGGTTGTTGTACCGGGTATCAGGATCCTCAGCCAGTCATACTATGACAACAGTTTTGAATATATTGAAGTTAAAGACTTAGCCGGGGAAATTGCAAAGAAGCACACTTACTACGATGCATCCGATAAAACTGTCGAAATACAGTTAAGCCAGGACTTAATCAATTCTATTATAAGGGATAACCTCGATTCACTTGATGTGGAAATTCCGGGGGGAACCATCAGGGACCTCAAACTCGATACCGAAAAGCAGCGCCTGTTTGTTAATATAAAATACGGAATGCTAAGGATACCTGTAAGTTTCAAAATAAATGTGGAATTTACGGAAAAAGGCGCCGGTATATCAGGCAGTGACATAAAAATGGGTCATGGGAAAGTACCCTTCTTCCTTAAGGGTATGATACCGGAAGATGCGCTTTCATATGAAATTGTTTATGAAGACATGGACATACCTTCTGTCTTCACCGTTAAGGAATTCAAGTTCCGTCCAGGCACAGTAAGGGCAAAGGCCGAGATTGTCCCGGGGAAAGTTTCCGATTATGCGATTGAACACAAGGATGAGCTCATATCAGCTATAGAGGACTTCAAACAGGATCAGTCGGATGTTGTAAAAATCTTCATAGACAAGTTCATGGAAACCGATGTGCTGTCTGACTCGAAAATAAGGGGGTACGTAGATGACCTCCTTTTACATGATGAACTTGTAAACAGTGCTGTCCAGTTTGCTCTTGCTGAAGACCTTGATAAGTACGCAGATCTGATCGATGAATGCAGTGATGAGATAACCGCCTGGGCATCACCCCTTGAATCAATTAAATACTATGGAAGCCTGGATGAAACAGTAACAACCTTATTGTATGATGAAGAACTCAAGGATTTTGCCTCGTGGTTCTTCCAGGAGGAAACCATCAATAATTACACATCAACAGCACAGGCCTTCTATGAAGAGTACAAGGAATCGGAAACCCTTGCGTCAAATGGTGAGTATGAAGCATCCATTGAAAACATTCTAAGAAGCGATAATGTGGTTGAAGTCATGTCATGGGTCGCTCCGCGTGAAGATGCAGAAAAGCTCATAAGCGATGCAAGAGAGTACTACGACATCTATGCATCAACAAAACCTCTGCTTGAAGACGGCGATTTTGAAGCTGTTGTTGAGAACGTAATATACAACAGCAGTGTTGAAAAACTGCTGGCAGAGTTCATGACTGAAGAAGATGCCGCAGATCTTTTAGCGGCAGCAGATGAGGCATATGAGATATACTCAGTTTCATCCTCGCTTATGTATGAAGGCTACTATGATGACGCCCTCGAATTTCTGGTATATGATGAAAGCATACCCAAATTCCTCAGCAGGTTCCTGTATGAGGATGATGTAGATGAATCCATGTTTATAGCCGAAGAGGTCTATAAAATATATCTGAATGCATCCCCGTTCTATGAAAAAGAAGACTACAGGCTGGCGGTAGAAGAAGTAGTCTATAGTGAAAGAACCGAAGAAGTGCTCAGGCATATCTTTCCTGAGTATTTTGTGGATGATTTTTACGCTCTGAAGGCGGACATTGATACCGCTCTTGAGAAAATCGATACCGGGGAAGTCAATAATTACATTGACAGGGCGTGGGAAGAGGTCTTCTTAAACCCTGAAGACAACAACATTTTAAAACTTGACCTGACTGGCTCTAAAGAGTATTCATGGGTTGTAGATGAAATCAAAGAACTGGTTAAGCTGTTGCAGCAAAAGGACTATACCGGAGCAGTTGAATACATTGTCAACAGCCGTTCGATTGAACACATTTCAGGAAGAGTATAAATTACAACGTCTGTTTCAGGCTTTCTTCATGAAGGGAGGCCTGAAACAGCATTAATCCTTTTAATACCTCCTGCAGATAAGCAGACTTTTCTTTTATGTTAACCAATAGCACGCCTTTTTCATATAATATAACAGGACTATAAGGAGGTGCCCGTTATATGTACGATACTCCATATTACTGCGGATACGGATCGCCATTTTTCAGGCCGTCATATTCATATATCAGACTGCTGCATGCTTCGCCTGATGCACCTGCAGTTGATGTATATGCTAACGGCCAGCTGATAGCAAGCAATCTTACGTACAGCCAGTTTACACAATACATGCAGCTGCCGGCAGGAAACTACAATATAAAGGTCTTTGCATCAGGAAGCCTGGCCGATTCTGTGATAGACACCGATATAACCATACCCGCAGGCAAGATATTTACTGTTGCAGCAATAGGTATGCTCAAAGACATAAGCCTGCTGCCGGTTGAGGATGAAATACTGCCAAAAACACCCGGCATGGCACAGGTAAGATTTGCCCATCTGTCACCCGATGCCCCAAATGTAGATATTACTCTGCCTGACGGAACTGTGGTGTTCGGCGATGTTGGATACAAGCAGGTAACAGGCTATAAAAATCTCAAGCCCGGAACCTACACACTCCAGGCAAGAGTAGCCGGAACAGATAATGTTGTGCTGACCGTCCCCAATATAAACCTTATGCCTGAGAACTTTTATACCGTTTATGCGGTAGGCCTGGTCAAGGGCAAGCCCCCCCTGCAGGTGCTGATACCGCTGGACGGCAACAGCTATATCAATTTTTAGTGCTCAGGTTCCTGCAACAGACAGCTGTTCAACAAGCAGTGCAGGGCTTCCGAAACACCCGCTTCCTGATGGCATTCCAAACCGGAGGTCATCTGCAGTTTCGACGATGCCTGTCAGCATCTCATAGAAGTTACCTGCAACGATTATCTGCTCAACAGGCCGGTCAATACCACCCGATTTGATTAAAAACCCCTTTGCGGCAAGGGAAAAATCCCCTGTCACAGGGTTTGCTCCGGCATGAAGACCCGCTAGCTCTGTAATATAGATGCCATCTGTCATATCTTCAATGAGCTCACCGGGTCTTCTTGTTCCGGGAATAAAGAAAAGGTTTGAAGGAGCAGTCGATACTTTTAAAGCATAGGAACCTCTTGAAGCATGTCCGGTGCTTTTTACACCGTCCCTGTATGCCGTTTTCAGGTTGTAAAGCAGGGTTTTGAGAATGCCCTCAGTAACAACCTCCCTGTCATGCGATGCAACTCCCTCGGCATCAAACGGACGTGCGCAAAGCCCCTCTTCTAGAAGGGGGGAATCCTTTATATCAACAGTACATGAAGCAATTCTCTCACCCGTTTTATTCTTCAACAGCGAAAGACCCTTATGCACATTGTCTGCAATAAAGATTGAGGAAAACGCCTGCATCAAATCTGCAGCTGCATCATTTTTAAAAAGCACAGCGTATCTGCCCGTAGCCACAGGCTTTGCACCGAAGCGGGAAGATGCACTTTCCACTGCTTCCTTTGCCAGTTCTTCTGCACTGAATCCTTCAAAGTCCCTGCCTGTTCTGTAAGCAGTTGCAGTCCTTGTCTCGCTGCCCGATACGAGTACCGGGATTATGTATGCATACATCCCGTTAGCCTTAAATGACAATTCCAGCCCGGAAGAGTTTGAAATATGAGTATGCTCCTCAAAAGATGCGGTTATGCATGATCTTATTCTGTCAACCCTGCTGTCCAGATTACGTGCATTTCTTTCCATACCCAGTGCAAGGCCTGTCTTTTTTTCACCTGTTACACAAGACAATGCCTCGTTGTATGTATCAACATACTTGAATGTATCCCTCTGTTTGTAAATAAACTCCTTGTCACTGCTGTCTATGACCGAAGAGTTCTCTTTTGATACTTCAACAAGCATATCGGCAGACACTCTGTCCAGCCTTTCGGTATAGGCATACCCCATCCTGCCTGCGCTCAATCCCCTGAATCCGATGCCTTCCGTGGTGCTGACATCACAGAAGTCCACCTTCCCCCCGTATACTCCGGTCCTGAACACATCACTTTTCTGATGAAATACTTCAAACTCCCTGATGCCCGACCTCCCGGCAGCCTTGTACACCAGATATTTAAACTTTTCATAGTCCATCCTGTCTTCCTCCTACCGTCATCATAGAAACCCTTATCACCGGCTGTCCCACACTGACCGGTACGCTCCCGCTTGACGAACCGCACATTCCCTGTGCAAGCTCTGTGCTGTCACCCACCCTGTCTATTTTCAAAAGCACCTCGGCACCCTTCCCAATAAGTGTGGCTCCTCTTACAGGGCGGTCTATACTGCCGTTCCTGATAAGGTAACCTTCCGATACGGCAAAGTTGAATTCGCCTGTAACAGGATTTACCGACCCGCCTCCCATTTTCCTGGCATACAATCCCTCTGCGGTATCTGCAATTATTTCTTCGCTTGTCAAATCTCCCGCCTCTATATATGTGTTTGTCATACGTGAAGTGGGAGCATACCTGTATGACTGCCGTCTTGAGTTTCCGGTAGGCTCTTTGTCCATCCTTCTGCCGTTCAATCTGTCTACCATGTATCTTTTAAGTATGCCTTTCTCAATAAGCACATTCCTGCGGGAAGCAAAGCCTTCATCATCTATCCCTGCAGTTCCCCAGGCATACGGTATTGTTCCGTCATCCACGGCTGTAACTGCTTCTGAAGCTATTTTCCTGCCAAGCATTCCGGCAAAAACCGAATTCCCCCTGGCAACCGAAGTAGCCTCCAGGGAATGTCCGCATGCCTCATGAAATATCACACCGCCAAATCCGCTGCTTATAACTACCGGCATCCTTCCAGCAGGGCACTTCTCAGCATGCAGCATTGTTACGGCAGTCCTGCTTGCCTCCCTTCCATAAAAGGCAGGGTCCATATCATTAAACATCTCAAACCCCATGCTCCTTCCAGGCCCTTCAAACCCTGTCTGGTTCTCGCTTCCGCTGCCTGCAACCGATTGAATCCGTATTCTCGTTCTTATCCTCTCATCCTGCTTAAACAACCCCTCCGTGTTTGCGATGCATATGTGCTGCACCATATCCGTATAGTTCACCGTAACCTGCACTATATCACTGCTGTATTCCTTTGCAGCCTTGTATGCTTCCCTTACAGCAGCCGCCTTGCGGGAGGCAGGCGTTCTTATACCTTCCGCAATATCTGTACCAGCAGTTACTTGAGATATTTCTTTTAAACAGACTGAATCACCCCCGACAGTACCGATTCCTTCTGCAGCCCTTAAGGCTGCTTCCGATAGACCATGTAAAGACAGGTCATTTGTGTAAACGTATGTGCTCCTGTATCCCTTGTATACCCTTATCCCCGCGCCGTAGTCCCTTCCGCCGAGTGCGTCTTCAATAAATCCGCCTGCCATGCGTATGCTGCTGTTTAAGCGGTCTTCTGCATACACCTCGGCAAAATCGCCGCCGGTAGACAAAGCCTTTATGAATACCTTTTTAAGAACTGTCCTTTCAAGCATAAACGCCCCTCCATACAGTATTCTATTTAATGACTTCAAGGTTTCTTTTGAGTACTTTATTGCCTTTCCAGGCAAAAGCCCGGTCCCCGTACTCTTTTAGGAACTGCCTTTTTGACAGCTTGAGCTGCTCTTCGTCAAGGTTAATTATCAGATTCTCTTTAAATTCCCGTATGGGAGTAACAGCAGGTTTTCTGTTGTGAGGACACACCTTCTGGCATATATCGCATCCATATACCATGCCGCTTCCTTTTAGTATGTCTATTTCCTGCTGTGAGAGTGTGCCCTTTTTCTGTGATATATATGATGCACAATACTTCATAAAAATGCCCTGTGCATCTTTAGATACGGCACCTCCGGGGCAGCTTCTGACACACTCAAGACACCCCATGCACTTACTGTCAAGTGGTTTATCCGGCCTGAAAGGATAATTGCAAATGATATACCCTATGAATACGTACGAACCATACTTTGGATTTATTATGCAACTGTTAATTCCGTAAAATCCAAGACCTGCCCTGTATGCAAGATACCTGTCATCAAGGGGTCCGGTGTCCGAAAATTCCATGTATCTGAAACCGGGCAGCACCTGTTTCAATTCATCTCCGATACTTCTCAGCCTGCTGCGTATTACCCTGTGATAATCCTTTCCCCTGGCATGTATCGAAACATTGCTCTCTTCATCACATTCAGTGTAATATGGAAACAGGCAAACAATCACTGACTGTGCGTCTTCCATGGCAGCAGAGGGGCTGCTCTTTTTTTCTATCTGCTCCGGGGTAAAACGGCTTTCTCCATCGGCTGTCTCAGCCTTGCCGAGAGTTTCCGCAAGCTCATAATAAGGGCCTGGGGGAGCTATGCCCACATACTCCAAATCACAAGATGCACATATGCTTCTTAGTATGTCTTCTTGACCCTGCAACCGCAGTCAGTCTCCAATCTCCCTTATTTCAAACCTGTCAAACCGGACATTTTCATCAAACTGCCCGTTGAAAAAAAAAGTCCTTCGGAACCGTGCAAACTCCCTTGTGTTCTTCTTTAGCCAGAGCGGAACAGGTGTTCCAAGTTCTCTGCACAGCGTAACAAGGCACTCTTCCAGCCTGTCGGTATATGAGGCACCGGGTCTGGTACACTCTGCAACAGCACTGTCCAGCGTGTGTGTTCTTTTCATCAGTCTTCCCTCAATACGCAAACGCCTGTCTCCTTATCTATTACTGCCCCGATATCCCGTCCTTTATAAACTTGTATTCAATAGAATCCACCAGTGCCTTCCAGCTTGCGTCAATAATATCGGTGGACACACCTATGGTTGTCCATGTGTCCTTTCCATCGGATGATTCAATAATAACACGCACCTTTGCCGCAGTTGCCGAGGCAGAATCCAAAACCCTGACCTTGTAATCGGTAAGTTTCATCTCCCTTATCTGGGGATAGAACCTCTCTAGGGCCTTTCTTACAGCCCTGTCAAGCGCATTTACCGGTCCGTCTCCGTCAGCAGCGGTAATCTCAGCCTGATCCCCCACCCTTATCTTTATCATTGCAGATGAATTCACGCTGTTTACAGCCGGCTCAATAACCATAACCTTGAATTCCTCAAGTTTAAACAGCGGTTTGTATTTGTTCAATACTTTCCTGACCATTATCTCAAAGGAGCTTTCCGCACCCTCATACTGGTAGCCTTCATGCTCGAGTGCCTTGAGCCTGTCGGTTATAAGGCTGGCCTCTTTCGAATTCTTGGATATGGAAGGGTCTATCTCCTTTACCTTATTCAATACCGTGCTCCTGCCCGCT
The DNA here is from genome assembly GCA_964471145.1 of uncultured Eubacteriales bacterium. Classification (GTDB taxonomy): domain Bacteria; phylum Bacillota; class Clostridia; order Acetivibrionales; family STF1-152; genus CAYYGK01. The sequence continues at coordinate 9,343 of CAYYGK010000013.1, forward strand.
ACCTCCGAGAGCAGTACCGACCTCTCATTCCCCACCTTTTCCGGCTCTATATGCTCAAAAGAAACAGGTGTCTTGTTCACGGCGTCCACATGCATTCCACCCTTGTGGGCAAACGCATTCCCCCCCACATAAGGAGCTCTTTCGTCATGAACAGCGTTTGCAATCTGGTCGACATACCTGGAAAGCCGGGTTAGTGTGTTAATTTTTTCTTCAGGAATGCATCTGTATCCGAGTTTAAGCTGCAGATTTGCAATTATCGTGCACAGATTGGCGTTCCCGGACCTCTCCCCGAAACCGTTCATGGTGCCCTGCACCTGTGCAGCTCCGGCCCTGACTGACATTACGGTGTTTGCTACTGCCATGCCTGCATCATTGTGACAGTGTATACCTACAGGAATATCGAATTTGCTGATAACATCTTCGGTAATATCATGTACTTCAAAAGGAAAGCATCCCCCGTTTGTATCGCACAGGCATATGCTGTCCGCACCTGCGTCCACAGCAGCCTTAAGCGTTTTAACCGCATATTCGGTATTTGCCTTGTATCCGTCAAAGAAGTGTTCCGCATCAAAAACAACCTCTTTACTTTTCTTCTTCATGAATGATACAGTATCATAAATCATGGCAAGGTTTTCATCTGCTGTGGTCTTTAGCACCTCCGCCACATGCAGCTCCCAGCTCTTTCCGAATATGGCCACAGCAGGAGTATCCGCCTTTAGCAGGGACAAAACATTTGCATCCTCTTCAACAGGCCGGGAGACCCTCCTTGTACTGCCAAAAGCAATAATCTTTGAATTTTTCAGACATGCTTTCTTAACCCTGTCGAAGAACTCAAGGTCCTTTGGGTTGGAGCCCGGATTACCGGCCTCAATATACCCTATACCGAATTCATCAAGGGCTTTTGCAATTTTAATTTTATCCTCTACCGTAAAGGATATGCCTCGGGCCTGCGCCCCGTCTCTCAGTGTGGAATCATATATAATGATATTCTTCATCTGTTACCTCCATTTTAACCCTGAAATTTACTCATTCATTATCCTGTTAATGGCATTCAGATATGCCTTAACACTTGACTCGATAATGTCGGTGCTTATTCCTCTGCCTGTAAAAACACTGCCGTTTTTAGATACCCTTACAGTAACCTCTCCAAGCGCATCCTTTCCTTCGGTTACCGCTCTCAGGGAATAATCTTCCAGCTTCAGGTTCATACCGGTGATTTTCTCAATCGCATTGAAGGCGGCATCTACAGGTCCATCCCCTGTTGCAGCTTCTGTCATGGTATCGTTATTTCTTACAATACTCACCATGGCCGTAGAAATAACCTTGTTTCCGCTGCTTGTCTGGAAGCTTTCAAGCTTGTATGTTTCAGGAACCTCTGACATCTTCTCCTCAACAAGAGCCTCAATATCCCTGTCAAGTACCACCTTTTTCTTGTCTGCAAGCTCCTTGAACCTTTCAAATGCTCGCTGAATCTCTCCATCGCTAAGGCCTGTATATCCCATCTCCTTTAGCCTTTCGGCAAATGCATGCCTTCCTGAAAGCTTGCCAAGTATCATTCTGTTTTGTTTGAGTCCTATGGATTCGGGGGTCATGATTTCGTATGTCGTCTTGTCTGAAAGCACCCCATGCTGGTGTATCCCCGATTCATGGGCGAAAGCATTTGCGCCCACAATAGCCTTGTTAGGCTGCACATTTACTCCGGTCAGGCTGCTGACAAGCTTGCTTGTTCTGTGTATCTGTGTCGTATCAATATTATGAATAAAATCAAAGTAGTCCCTTCGAGTATTGAGGCACATGATTATCTCTTCAAGGGCAGCATTGCCGGCCCGCTCTCCAAGACCGTTAATGGTGCACTCTACCTGTGTTGCACCGTTTTCAACAGCTGAAAGTGTACAGGCCACTGCCAGTCCCAGGTCGTTATGGCAGTGCACGCTTATATCTGCCCTGCCGATATTGCTTACATTTTCACGTATCCCCCGTATAAGGGAGCCGAATTCAACAGGCATTGTATACCCTACCGTGTCAGGTATGTTCACCACATTAGCCCCGGCATCTATTACGCCCTCCAGTACCCTGTAGAGGAACTCCGGTTTTGTCCTGCCTGCATCCTCGGGTGAAAACTCTATATCATCACAGTAATTGCGTGCATATCTGACCATTGATACTGCTCTCTCCAGAACCTGTTCTTCCGACATTCTGAGCTTGTGCTTCATGTGAATATCCGAAGTAGCAAGGAAAGTATGAATTCGGGGTCTGACAGCCTCCCGGACCGCTTCCCATGCCCTGTCAATATCCTTCTCTATTGCTCTTGCCAGGCTTGCAACCACCGTTTTGTTCATATTTTTTGCAACTTCACTTACTGCTTTGTAATCACCGGGTGATGCTATGGCAAAGCCTGCCTCGATCACATCCACACCCAGTCTTTCAAGCTGCAGCGCTATCTCCACCTTTTCATGCAGGTTTAAGTTTACCCCCGGTGTCTGCTCCCCGTCACGGAGCGTGGTATCAAATACCTTGATATTTCTGGCCATGCCGACCCCTCCTTTCATATTATTTTATTCACAGTATATGCTTTTGTCCGCTATTTTTTCAGCCAGCTCATCATCTTCCTCAAATCCCTGCCGACCTGCTCCAGAGGATTCTCAGCTTCTTTACGCCTCATTGCCAGGAATTCAGCCTTCCCTCCTGATTTGTTCTCCGAAATCCATCTTGATGCAAACGAACCGTTTTGGACTTCGGAAAGAATCTTTTTCATCTCATTCCGGGTCTCCTGTGTGATTATGCGCTTGCCGGTTATATAATCACCGTATTCTGCAGTATCACTGATGGAGTACCTCATGTATGCAAAGCCTCCCTGGTTTATGAGGTCAACTATGAGCTTCATCTCATGTATGCATTCAAAGTATGCTATCTCAGGCTGGTAACCGGCTTCCACCAGTGTTTCATATCCGGCCTTCATCAGCTCGGTAACACCACCGCAGAGAACTGCCTGCTCACCGAAAAGGTCAGTCTCAGTTTCTTCATCAAAAGTGGTCTCAAGGATCCCGGCCCTGCCTGCACCCAGACCCGACGCATACGCCAGTGCATATTCCTTTGCCTTGCCGCTGGCATCCTGGTATACAGCTATCAGTGAAGGAACTCCCCTGCCTTCCTGGTATTGGCTTCTGACTGTATGTCCTGGTCCCTTGGGTGCTACCATTGCCACATCAACAAAGGATGGAGGGGCAATCTGATTGAAATGTATATTGAAGCCATGTGCAAACATGATTACATTTCCTTCCTCAAGGTTATCCCTTATGCTCTGCTCATATACCATAGGCTGGAGCTGGTCGGGCGTCAGTATCATAATAAGGTCGCCTTCCTTTGCCGCCTGTTCGGTATCAACAACCTTAAGCCCGTCACTGGTCACCTTTTGTCTCTCTTCAGTAAACGCAGCAGGCAGTCCGACAACAACATCCAGCCCGCTTTCATTGAGGTTCTGGGCATGTGCATGTCCCTGGCTTCCGTAACCAATTATAGCAATCTTCTTACCCTTTAAAAGCCCCAGGTCACAGTCACTGTCATAATACATCCTTGCCATACTTAATCATCTCCTCTTTATTTATTTTCATTTTCCGAACTGATAACATGGCTGCCTCTCTCTATGGCAATGGTCCCAGTCCTTACAATCTCCTTTATCCCAAACACCCTCACCATGTCAAGAAGCGCCTCTATCTTCTCCGAAGCTCCTGAAATTTCAACGGTAAGCGTTTCCTTGGACACATCCACAATCTTTGCCCTGAATATCTCCACCAGCTGGATTATCTCTGTCCTTTCAGAGGCAGCAGCCTCCACTTTCACCAGAGCCAGCTCCCTGCTGACAGAATCAAGCTTTTCAAGCTGCTTTATCCTGATAACATCAATGAGTTTGTTAAGCTGCTTGCTCACCTGTTCTACAGTATAGTCGTCACCATCAACAACTATAGTCATCCTTGATACCTCAGGATTTTCGGTAATCCCTACCGCCAGGCTGTCTATGTTAAAACCTCTGCGGCTGAAAAGCCCCGCAACCCTTGAAAGCACCCCTGCATGGTTTTCCACCAGAACGGACAGTGTATGCTTTGCCATGATAATCTAATCCTCTCCTCGTATTTTTGTTACCGGTCTCTACAGTGTCGGTTCATCCGGGTTCACAGCACATTCCAAAAGAAATGTCCCCTTCTCCTCAAACATCTGTAAAAGCGCCGGCCGCACCTGTTTATTCCTTTCAATCCTTTTTGCACTGAAGCCATAAGCCTGCATGAGCTTCACAAAGTCGGGGTTGTCTTCCATGACTACCTCGCAGCATCTTCCGCAGTACAGCTTCTTCTGCAGTTCCCTCACCATTCCAAGGCTTGAATTGTTAAACATTACAATTTTGATGCCTGCACCATACTGTTTTATTGTACCCAGTTCCTGGAGAGACATCTGAAAGCTGCCGTCCCCGCTTATAACAACAACCTCCGATTCAGGCTTTCCAAACTTTGCGCCCATACCTGCCGGAAGACCATATCCCATTGTGCCAAGGCCTCCGGACGAAAGAAAGGTTCTGGGGCTTTTAACGGCAAAATGGTTGGCAGCCCATATCTGATTCTGTCCTACCTCAGTGGTGATAACATCTCCTTCATCCATAAGCGAAGACAGCTCCTTAAGAAGGTATCTTGGCTGTACAGGTGCTTCATCATCCGCCTCGTATTTAAAAGCCTTCTCCCTGCGCATTTGGCTGAGCACATCAATCCATTGTCCCGCATTTATGCTCCCGGTTTTCTGCACAAGCTGCCTAAACACCTCTTTTACATCCCCCACTACAGGAATGGAAGCAGCTATATTCTTACCTATTTCAGCCGGATCAATGTCAATATGGACAATAACTGCATTTCTTGCTATTTTGGCAGTAGAACCCATTGCCCTGTTGCCAACCCTTGCACCCGCTATAATAACAAGATCGGCATTGTGTATTGCATGGTTTGCGGTGCAGCTCCCGTGCGAACCCAGCATGCCATAATACAGCGGATGGTCAGATGGTACGGAACCTATCCCCATGAGCGTTGTTATAACAGGTATGGGACACTTCTCTACAAATTCTAAAAGCCTGCCGGAGGCCCCGGAGCTGATAATGCCTCCCCCTGCACATATTACCGGCTTTTCTGATGCCTTAAGGGCCTGGGCCAGTTTTCTTATCTGCAGGGCATGACCCCTGTACACCGGCCTGTAACCCTTTATTTCAATATTTGAAGGATACACAAACTCTATTTGTGTGTTCTGCACGTCAAGCGGTATGTCAACAAGTACAGGTCCCGGCCGCCCTGTAGATGCAATATAAAAAGCCTCCCTGATTACCCGGGGAAGCCGCCCGGCATCCTTAACCAGGTAGTTGTGCTTGCAGAAAGGTGCAGTGGCACCTGTTATATCCACTTCCTGGAACACATCCTTGCCTATCATGCCGGTAGAAACCTGCCCTGTTATGGCTACAACAGGTATCGAGTCCATGTATGCGGTTGCTATACCTGTTATCAGGTTTGTGGCACAGGGACCTGAAGTGGAAACACATACCCCTGTTCGACCTGTAACCCTGGCATATCCGTTTGCGGCATGCGCAGCTCCCTGTTCGTTTCTTGTAAGAACATGCCTGATATCAGAGTCTGCAAGTGCATCATAAAAAGGGCATATTGCAGCGCCAGGATAACCGAAAATGGTTTCGGTTCCCTCTTTTTCAAGCATCTTTACAATTGCCTGTGCACCTGTTATTTTCAAATAAATCTCCCCCTATGTTGCCAAAAACCCTCCATCCTCATAAGGACGAAGGGCAAACACTCTTCGCGGTACCACCCTATTTCGGTACACCGTCTCCGGCAGACCCTCAGCAAGTACAACAACTACAGACTGTAACGCCGTCAGCGCCGCAGCCTACTGAATTCAGCAGCGGTGCTCGGGGATGAGCTATACATGCGTTTCGTGTACCGGTTTCCACCAGCCACCGGCTCTCTTTCACACATCCACACATCTTTTTCCCTTCAAAGCATTTAATCAGGACTAATAAGCCCATATTATAAAATCACATCAGTTTTGAGTAATATTGTAACAGGGCAACACACTGTTGTCAATATTTCTGCTGTTTTTGTTGTACCGGTTTTTCAATTCTGGAGGACAATGCGTGCAAATGCATAAAAATCACAGGAAAATCTTCTTCTTTGTGCTTCCCTCCATTTTCCCTATACCGTAACCATAGCAGAATGACTGGTACATGCTTGAAACTATCACATCGCTCAGAAAACGTCTTTCCTCCTTGCTGAAGCCTATATCGGTCATTCTCATGAAATCACGGGATTTATCTTCCGCAAGAAGGCGTATAGCACCCCTGGTGCCTTCCAGTTCTTTCATAAGTTTTTCCTTACCCTGTTCAAGAAATTTTTTTATCTGTTCCTCAAACTTGTCTTCATGGCCTGCATAATCCATATTTTTTTCCATCTATGTCCTCCCTGTTTTTGGTTGTCTATTTGTAGTAATTCCCGATACAGGGAGTATTTTATACCTAAACGGGCAATATCAGCCATCTTTCATCTTGCAATAAGCCCTGATGATTCCTTCTTTCCAAGTCTTACTTTTGCATCAGTAAACCTGTTTGTGCCCTCCTTCATATGGGTTACGGTTATCATGTCCCCCGGATTTTTGGAATATATATATGTCCTGAGCTGTATCATTGTATCCACTGTCCTGCCGTCAACCTTCTCAATAATACATCCCTGCCGTATGCCGGCAATGTAAGCAGGGCTTTTTTCATCTACGTTTACAACATATATCCCGTTTTTAACTTTGATATCATTTAAATAGGGTATTGTCTCCTTATCGTAGGCAAACACACCCAGATAAGGTTCCGTGAACGTACCGTTTTCTATAAAACTGGTTACAACGGGAACAGCTACATTTATGGGTATTGCAAAACCTATGCCTTCTGCGCTTGCAACCTTGACTGTGTTTATTCCTATGACCTCGCCTCTGCTATTCAAAAGCGGCCCTCCGCTGTTTCCCGGATTGATGCTTGCATCAGTCTGAATAAGGTCTTCCATATAGTTTGAACCCTGTTCGGTTTCTATCCGGATTGTCCTGTTAAGAGCGCTTATTACACCTGAGGTTACAGACCTCTGAAATTGAAGACCCAGGGGATTTCCTATAGCTATTGCCTGCTCTCCAACAGATATCCTGTCGGAGTTTCCCAATGGTATGGGGGTAAGCCTGTCTGCCTTTATTCTGACTATTGCCAGGTCAAGCACCGGTTCGGACCACAGCATTTTACCCTCAACATTTCTGCCGTCAGGCAGAGACACTATAATCTTTTTTTTGCCGTCTGCTACCACATGGTGATTTGTGAGTATGAATCCGTTGTCGCTTACGATTACCCCTGTACCCACTCCCCATTTTTCAGCCATATCCGTATCAAAAAGCCCGTCTCCGTCAGGTCTGAGAACAGAAATCCCCACAACCCCAGGTGATGCAGACTTTGCTACCGCCACCACACCCGATTTCTCTGCCTGTTCTGCAGCTGCTATTAGCTGGGGTGCGGGTACATCACCGCTCCCCTGATTTGGTAATGGTTTATCTGGAACAATACTGGATATATAACCGAATGCAAACAGTAGAACAATCGCTCCTACAATTACCGAAGTTATTACTGATGTGACAAGTATCCTTATGAAGCCTTTTCCTTTATTCTCAAACAAAATAAATCATCCCTTTGCATACATATAGACTTTAAGTAATATTGTTTCTTTAAGGGATGATTTTAATTCCGGAAAAACATACCCGCTTACTGTGCCTTATTAATAATTTTTTTAACACTTTTTTCAAATTTGGGTCTGGGAATCATAACCTGGTGACCACATCCAAGACACTTTACCCTGAAATCCATGCCGGTCCTGACTATTTCCCAGCGGCTGCTCCCGCAGGGATGGGGTTTACGCAGTTCAACTATGTCTCCCATGCTGAACCTTTTAACCATTGCAAACGCCTCCAGGCAATATGCTAGAGATATTCTATCATTAACCCCTGCATGCATCAACAAAAAGCCTGAACAGTTTAAGGTGTTCTTCAAACTTTTGCCACATAAGTTCCGGATGCCATTGTACACCTGCCATGAACTTAAGCTCTGTATGCTCAATGGACTCTATTATGCCGTCAGATGTACGTGATGTAACCCTGAAACCAGGAGCAGGCTCTCTTAATGCCTGGTGGTGAAAGGAGTTTGCACCACCGCTGATGCCGTTGAATGCCGTATGAACAAATGATCCGGGTTCAATCCTTATGTCATGGACAGGATACCATTTGGGAGCCTTCTGCACATGCATCAGTACGCCCTTTTTACCACAACTGTAAATGTCCTGGTATATGCCACCGCCCATAGCAGTGTTAATTACCTGTATGCCCCTGCATATACCAAAAACAGGCACGCCCCGAACTGCCGCCTCTTTTACCAGTGCTGTTTCAAACGTATCCCTTAAGGGTGATATCCATTCGTTTTGAGGCATGTTTTCCTCTGAATAGAGGCGTGCATCAATATCAGGTCCACCTGACAGTAAAACACCGTCAAAAGTGTCCATTATTTGGGCTGTATCACTTGCATTGCAAAGAGAAGTCAACAGAGGAAACCCTCCCGCCTTATGGATCCCCTCCATGTATCCCCTCCTTATATAGGTCTTCTCGTGCTCATAGTCATACCACGGAGTAACTGCTATCAAGGGCCTTGTTTTTTTCATGTTTTTCTCCTGCATCATATATCATACGCAAGAATAATAGCCTTTGCAATATCTTTCATCGGTATACCCCTGTCCATGCTCTGCTTTTGTATTTTCTTGAAGGCCTCTGCCTCACTGATTTTCATCTGCTTCATAATAATACCCTTTGCCTTTTCTACCTGCTTCCTTGTCTCAAGCCGCTCCTCCAGTTCGCTTATACGCTCACTGAGCTCTTTAATCCTCTTTGTCTTTTTAATAACAACATCCATTGTATATATAAGTGTCTGTTCATTAAGAGGCTTATTAATAACCGTAAACCTGCTGTTATCCGAAAGGTCAGGCAGCAACTGTTCACTGTTTGCAGGTGCAATCATTATTATATCACAATAACCTTTGTCCAAAACAACTTTTGAAACCTCATAACCATTTAAAGATGGCAGCTCATACTCCACAACCAGCACATCAGGCTCCAGCGCAATTGTCTTCCTGAGGCATTCATGCCCGTCTGTTACGGTATCTACAGTAACACAGCCGTTTTCTTCAGTTATTCTCTTTATCCTTTCAGCCGTATCAGTATTCTTTACGGCCAGAAGCAGTCTTGGTCGTCCCATAGCATACCTCCACAGTAAAAATAAGAACAGCCGGACCCGTAAGGTCCGGCTTCGTTGCCCTCCTGGAATTCATGCCTTATTCAATTAGAAAACATTATCAGTACCTGGTAAGATACTGCTCCAGCTCCCAGCTTGTTACCCTCACTGTGTAGTCATTCCATTCAGCTGTTTTAGCTTCAACATATTTATTGAATATGTGCTCTCCAAGCGTTTCTCTGACCAGAGAGCTCTCTTTCATTTCAGCAACTGCTTCCTTAAGGTTTTCTGGAAGTGACAGTATACCTTTTTCATCCATCTGCTCGCCTGTCATTGTAAATATATTGCGGTCGGTCGGCGGGGGGGGTTCAATCTTGTTAGTCACGCCGTCAAGACCTGCATTTAGTATCACGGCCAGTGAAAGATATGGGTTGCATGAAGGATCGGGGCACCTTAGCTCAATTCTGGTGGACTCTCCCCTTGCAGCAGGTATCCTTATAAGGGGGCTCCTGTTCCGGGCAGACCATGCAATATATACAGGCGCCTCATACCCAGGTACAAGTCTCTTGTATGAGTTCACAATGGGGTTTGTGACAGCGGCAATCTGTCTCATATGCTTCATTAGCCCTCCTATAAACCACTTTGCATCCATGCTTAGCTGCATATCTCCCTTCTCATCAAAAAACGTATTTCCGTTCTTTCCGCAAAGGGACACATTGGTGTGCATGCCCGAGCCGTTTATTCCAAATATAGGCTTGGGTATGAATGTTGCATGCAGTCCGTGCCTCTGTGCTATTGTCTTTACAACCATCTTGAAGGTTATTATTGCATCTGCGGTGGTCAGCGCGTCATTATATCTAAAATCAATTTCATGCTGTCCGGGTGCAACTTCATGATGTGAAGCCTCGATTTTAAAACCCATCTCCTCAAGTGCAAGAACCATGTCTCTGCGCGCATTCTCCCCAAGGTCAACAGGACCCAGGTCAAAATATCCAGCATTGTCATGAGTTACCGTTGTAGGTGTTCCTTCATTGTCTGTCAGGAATAGGAAAAACTCGCATTCAGGTCCTACATTGAAGGCTTCATACCCCATATCCGTAGCTTTTTTAAGAGCTTTTTTCAGTACATGCCTTGGTGCACCCTCAAAAGGCGTACCATCAGGATTATACACATCGCATATCAGTCTTGCCACCTTCCCATTCTGGGGTCTCCACGGAAATATCACAAATGTGTCCGGGTCGGGCCTTAAATACATGTCCGACTCCTCAATTCTTGCAAATCCCTCAATAGACGAACCGTCAAACATCACCTTGTTTTCAAGAGCGCTTTCAAGCTGGTCGACAGTTATCGCCACGTTTTTCATTATACCGAAAATATCGGTAAACTGGAGCCTTACAAACTTGACATCCTGTTCCCTTGCTATCCTCAGTATATCCGGTTTTGTGTACCTTGTCATAATAAACACTCCTTACTGGAATGCCACCCCCTGGACACTTCAGCAATTGCCCAGGGCATAAAAAATGCGCACCGTTCTGCAGTGCTGCAGTGTCCGGAACGCCGCTGTTCCAAATAGTAATTTTATTTTGTTGATGCAATTATAGCACATAAAAATTTCATTTGCAAATATTTCGGTTAAAAAAAGTGTTTTCAATTGTCTTTTCAATTATACCGACTTAATGATAGAATATATACAATGACGAAAAGGAGCGGCACAACATGAAGGAGAAAATCTATACAATACCGGTAAACGATGCTTTTGACAACGACAGTGAATGTCCAATGTGCTCCCTTGAAAAAAAGCTTGAACAAGAGATGGTAGAATATTACCTGGGGCCATCGCTGATGGAACCGGACAACAGGTTAGAGACAAATGAAAACGGCTTTTGCAGGCGTCATTTTGAAATGCTTTATACCAGGCAGGAGAACACGCTCGGGCTTGCACTCGTTATAGAGACCCATATGGAACTTCTGCTGGACAAAATGAGAAAAATGAACCCATCGGCAGGCACTATGAAAGACTATATAAAGAAAAAAATCGGTGCAAAGACTGCCGGCAATGCAGCCCGCAGCCGTGTATCCTCTTTCCTTTCTGATATTAATGCCAGATGCTCAATATGCAGCAGGCTAAACCATACAATGAACAGATATACAGAGGTGATTTTCTACCTGTGGCGTACCGAAGAGGACTTCAAGAAGAAGCTTGAATCCTGCAAGGGTTTCTGCCTGCGTCATCTGGAACATATACTTGACTCGGCTGGCACACACCTTGCTCCCCGGCAGGAAGAGGAGTTTAATAATATGCTGTATGCCCTGCAGCTTGAAAACATGGAAAGAGTTCTTGAGGATGTAAGGTGGTTTACAAAGAAATTTGACTACAGGTACAAGGATGCCCCATGGAAAAACTCCAGAGATGCGGTTCCAAGGAGCATTGAAAAAATTACAGGATACCTCAGGAAAAGATAGTGTAACTATTTCTCCCCCCTGTAAATATAATGTAACAGGGGGTGTATTTTTATGTCCGTCACAGATAATATGCAGTACATACTGGCAACAGCTTCAGGAAAACACATAAATCTTTTCTGCAGAAGAAACCATGGCATCTACCTTTCGGTTCTGGGCAGGCGAAACAGGTGGTCTCCCTTTCAGCTCATTGTGAAAAACTGTCTCCCCTGGTTCAGTACCTGCCTGGATGAAGGCGACAACATCCACATAGCCTACCAGGACCTTCGTGGAGATATCATCCATCTGGCCCATAAAAATGGTTCATGGAGCAAAAATCAGGTGCTGAAGGCAAAAACCCCAGTCAAATACAACAAGCACATGCACATAACATCAGATGGAAAAGGCGCAATACTGTTTCATGTGGTGCAGCATTCAGGAAAGAACCTTCTTTCGTTTCAGAAAATTGACAAGGAGGGAAAGGGCTCAAGTCCCCAGGCTTTGGACTATATTGATCCTGCTGGGAACACCTATGGAATTTTCAGAAACGGAAGCAGTATATGGGCAGCTTTCAACCGGGCAGCTGACGGCAAATGCATGCCGGGATACAGGATGATTGAAACAAACAGCGTGAAAATACACGACTTTAATCCACTGCCCTCTGAAAACAGGCGTGTGGAAGCGGTTATGGTTGATAGCCAAAGTGTTCATCTTTGCATACACAGAAAGCCTGAACCTGGTGCATTAAACGCCATATGCCATATATCCAGGGACAACAAAAGCGGCATCTGGTCAAAAGAAACGGTGTTTGCCCGGGACTCATCCCGCTTCGAAGCCCCGGGACTGATGAAGTCGGATGAAATGCTTGTGTGCTTCTGGTCACACGGAGATTCAATATGGGGCTGTGTCTCATCTGATGGAGGCAGGACATGGGATACCCCCGTAGAATACACAACCGACAGAAGAAACAGGACATATATTTCGGGCTATGTCAACCACATAACAAGAACTTCTTATGTTTCCCAATTCAACAGGGTTCCCTGCGTCTTCTCGGGAGGGTTCAGGATTATCCTGCCTAATGAGCTTAAGTATAATGAAACGGGTACTAAGCTATCCGGTGAAAACAACATATACAGAAGCCTCAAAGACCTCCAGAAAAAAGATGAAAAGGTAAGTGATGCGATACAGGACATTAAAAACGAGGTTAAAACACTGCAGAAGAAACTTAACAAATACAGTATTGAACTGGAGAAAATCAAATTAAAGGAGGCTTCTTTAAGAGAGACCGCCGTCAGACCTTCTCAGGTTAGAGAAGAAGAGCATTCGGTACAGCATGTAGAGAATACTGAAGAACCCAGTGATAAAAACCGTCCCCTTATGCCGGGAAAGGGATTTGACGGCATCACTTCGGATTACCTGAAAAACCTGGGAGGAGACGACTGATATATGTCATTCACTCCTGAGTACTGTGGTTAATATTATGTATAGTAGGACCATAGTATAATAAAACAGGATGTGAATGACATGAGAATTCTACTTGTAGCGGGGGGTGCAGGTTTTGCGGGCTGTAATTTTATAAGGTATTTTCTGCGGAGGAACAAGAAATACATTGTGTTAAACATGGACAGACTGACCTATCCTCCTGGAACCGGGAACTTAAGAGATATAGAAAACTCACCCCGATATCATTTCGTGCGGGGGGACATATGCAACAAGGAACTTGTCGGCTATGTCATGAAAAGGTATCGGCCCAACCATATAGTTAACTTTGCAACGGAATACACTAATGAAAGATATAATACGGACTCAAGTGTGAGGACTAATATAATGGGAGCGCTTACACTTATGGAAAGTGCCCAATACATCTGGGGCGGCGGAAGAAGCCCCGGCAATAACAGATTTGTGCAGATATCAACATATGAAGTATACGGTGGCACAAACGGAAACAGCGATGACTACCGCAGGGAGGAATCCTTTCTGCTTCCCGAAACCCCATATGCCGCATCAAAAGCAGGCGCAGATCTGCTTGCTCTGGCCCATTACCGCACAAACGGCCTCCCTGCGATAGTTCTAAGATGCTGCAGTCTGTATGGCCCATACCAGCCTGATTCTGAATTCGTGCCCGGGGTAATAATAAATACTATACATGATAAAACCATAAAGCTGACTCCAAAAGCCTTTGATATAAGGGAGTGGCTTTATATTAAGGATTTGTGCGCTGTAGTGGCAAAAGCTCTGTTTTTCGGCAGGCCGGGCGAGGTTTACAACATTGGTTCAGGGGAAGAGGCTGACGGTGAAAGCATAGCCTCAAGAATACTTGACCTAACCGGCAAATCAAAAAGTCTTTTAGACAGGGGGAAAATGCAGGGAGCCGATATCAAGCGTTATGCCCTAAACAGCTATAAATCCATAAACAGCCTCCATTGGAGCTGCAGATACAATCTGGAACAAGGTCTTGGCGAAACAGTCTCGTGGTACAAAAACAAATAGATGGTAATGTTTTCCCCAAATCAGTCATTGAGGGGGGTTGCGGGGAAAACATTACCGGTAAAGGGGGCTTTCATCTTACAATTTATTATATTTAACAATAATGAAAAAGGTTACAGCTTTATGTATAATTAATTTTACATAACGGAAGAAAACCAGATTGAGCTATCTCCTCACAAGGCTTTTGACCGTTATGTTCATTGTTTTTATGTTTAACGCAGTAAGACGCTCAAGCTCTTCTGCAGTATTATGGCGCAATTCATCTATGACAGGTTTTATTTTGTAGCCGTATACCAGCACAAGGTCAATATCTATGAATACGCCTTCAGGTGTGTTCTCCGCCCTGAACCTTGATATCCTGTGCACACCGCTTATGGCTGAAACAGCGTGTTCCACTATCTGATAAATGGCATAGTCTGAAATGGTATAGCTGCCAAGATAGCTGAATGTAGGCCTGACTACAGACTTTTCACCTACAAGCTGATAGTTGCCCTTACCCTTCCTCCTGAAAATCTGGAGAGGATCCAGGAAATACCCTGAAAAATCCTGTTTTATTTCAAATGTTGGTACCGGTATGACGTGCTTGCCCTGCTCCTTCCTGGTTGCAAGTGCCTTCTTTATCTCAAATTCGTCCGCAACATCACTTATATAAATTTTTTCATTTGCCGGAGGCAAATCCAGGTTCCTGGCAATTGCATCCACCATACCCTCCGATGTGCCTATAACAAGTATGCCCCTGGGCTTGTAAACGCTTATTGCCTTTTTCATGTCTTGCGCATGGTCCATGTGAAGGAAGATGGCACGCTTGATAGAACCGATTCTGGTTTCCTCTCTTTTTGCCGACATGCCCGCAAGTACCCTGTTGCCCTTTATCAGCAGTCCATCATCAATTATATAGTCAAGACCCCTTTCTGTGGCTACCCACAGTGCTCGATGACTCTTTCCTGTACCGCTTGGTCCTACAAAGCCTGTAACCTTCAATAGGAAACCCTCCGTTTTCATTCACTCATGTTGTTATTTTACCATAGCAGGGCAGCAGTAAAACAGGGTTGAAAAAAAGAGAGTGCGGACACTCTCTTTTTTTCTCCGGACAACTTCTTCTTTGGTTTCCTGATTTCTCTCTTCATATGTACCTTTTTACTGCTTTATCATTGGTAAAACTTTGTGTACAATCAAAACACATACTATGTATATAGTATGTATCAAAATGTTATTACACAATATATTGTATCATGATATTAAGTTTTGTCAACACGTAACAAAGCTTTTTTCCAATTATTTATTTTTGCTGCCTGAAAGACATGTTATGCATATGCTGCATGCCTTGCATGTCTTTACCCTGCCGGTAAAGACATGCTTTATTGTGTCAAGCAGTTCCCTGTTTGTAAAACTGTCTATTCTGTGAATAACTATCTGTTTTGGTGCCAGCGTAATCAGTGAACTCACAAGCAGGTCATCATAGCTTATCTGGCCTTCCGATACTTCATCCAGCAGCTCCTGTATACAACTGCCGCTGATTTCTCTTCTCTTTTCATCAAACAACATGTATTTGCCGTCATCTGTCGGATTAACATGTATTAACTGGAATTTGGGTTCCTGAATATCGACAAAATACTTCAGAAGGCAGATGAATTCCTTGTATTCACGTTCCATGAGGAAATTGTCAACAGCCTTTTCAACTACTTCTTCAAGGTCCTTGACATATTCCTGAAGCCTGAAATTCACAAACCCCTCAAGTATTATCCTGTTTGAAGTCCCGAAATAGTCAAGCAGGTTTTTTATTATAATATTCCTCCGCCTGATTCTGAACAGGTTGTTTATGAAACTTTTGTCTTCATTATTCAGAACACCATCAACCAGTTTGATTATCTTCTTTTTCTCCATGCTGTTGAAATAACAGTAGTTTATATTTATAATCCTGTTTATCAGTCTCCACTCATACTTGTTAATAATATAGTCCGCAAGCACAGCAGCTATGCTTTGAATAAGCGCATTGTACCTTCCGGTATCCTTTTCGCTCCTGCAGCCGGTTACATCGTTTATACTGCAAATCACAGATGTAGCCCCTTCAGATTGCCTGCTGTCCACAGTGTACCCGCAATTGCTGTTTTGAGTTCTTTCTAATCTATTTAAAATGTACCTGGTAATCTCATCATCCCCGTCAACCACTGCAATACTCGGATAATTCATGAGTTCACATCCCTTCAACGCTGTATCACGGGCATCATCGTCTGTCATTTACAGTTTTTTCTTAACTTATAGCTCTCTCTTTCTCTATTATTATATGTATTGTGTGCATGCAGGTTACTAAGCATTTCTTATCAATAAAGCAATATATATGTATTGTTAACAAAAAGCAGCATCATATTTAGCAACATCCAATCGGCAGTACGGAGCCGTAATCCCTCATGCAGCCGGTTGAAAGACATACGGCAGTAATGTTTTTTTTTCCTAAAAAGCTTTTTATTTCAATGCAGGCAGACAGTGAATCAATGCTGCCGGTAAATGCAAGCCGGTTTTCCCCAAGCATTCCTGCTGCTCCTCCTATGAACCCATAGTCAAGTCCTTGAAGGCGTATAGTTTTCTGCGGAGGGATACAGAGCACATCCATTCCAACACCTGCTGCATGTTCTGCAATACCCCGATCTGCTGTTATCATGCTGTTTTGACCGGTGAAGCATACAGAACATTTTGCATACCCCTGCCGCACATTTACAAGCACAAGCCCTTTTTGTTCCAATATGTCGTTAAGCACAGGATCGGTATACCGGAAATCATGGAATGCAAATCTGCCGCAAACAGCGGCATTGTATGCGATATCAGCAGGGTATTCAGGTTCAAGGCGGGTAATACCCTGAATCATATTAAACCCTCTGACAGTCAGACTGCTGACAACCTTTTTGCATGCCCCTGGTGCATACACGATGTCCCTCCCTCCCGTATGGCAGAAGGCCATGTCCGGATGACAGCAGACCGGTTCATAAAGTGCCGGATGCCGGACATTCAATATTAATTCTATTCCCAGGCGCTTAAGATTTCCTTTTATATCATTGTCCGCTCTTTCATCCAGTATTACCATTGACACCTGCGAATCAGGAATATTAGGATGCTGTAAAAAATTCATGGTTTTTGCCCTGTTTTTCTTTTTTCATTCACAATATTTGATGCTTATACATAATATACAATATATTTTGTACACAATCCACATGCTTATTATTATGATTTCTTTAAGAAAAAACAACTGTCATTTTAAGGATGGCAGTATTCAGATAAACCGCGTCTTTTCTAATTTGAAAAGGCGCGGGAATGTTTTTTTTGCAAGCAGTTCCATGACTTATTATTCCATGCATGAATCCAAACACACAAGCAAATAATACAATTGAGGAATATCAATAATTCCTTAATTTTTCTAAAAGGAGTTGTTAGTATTGGACAGGACACCATTGGACAGACTGGCAATCATACTCATAATAATAGGTGCTTTGAACTGGCTTCTCGTAGGCTTATTTGAATATGACCTTGTGGCTTCAATATTCGGCGGTCAAACAGCTTTCGTTAGCAAGGTCGTTTACACTCTGGTTGGTATAGCTGGGCTGTACTGCATAAGTCTTTTATTCAGGGAAAGCGCTCCGGCCAGGGAGTAAAACCAAAAGAAGTTCGTTTTGATGCGCCTGTTTCCCTTACAGGGTGATAGGCGCTTATTTACTGATTTTCAGTCGTTTTCGTCTTCTCTTTTTGTTTTGGGTTCTTCACAATATCTGCCGCCTGATTCGGTACATATTTTTTTGTTTTTTTCAAGTGTTTGCCTGTCACTGTCCGAAAGTGTTTTCCTTTCCTTATTGTCCATGATAAAAAACCTCCCTGTTATATATTTTCCACTGTACAGGAATTTGAATCATGAAAAAAAAGACATGAACAAGGCCTTTTTCACAATAGAATGTTAGGGGATGGTGTTTTATGAAA
>CAYYGK010000014.1:0-24685 GCA_964471145.1 uncultured Eubacteriales bacterium
AAAATGGGCGGACGCAAGCATTGTGGTATACATAGGATGTGGTGAGAGGGGAAATGAGATGACGGATGTGCTTTTGGAGTTTCCGCAGCTCAACGATCCAATGACAGGAGAACCTCTTATGAAGAGGACTGTGCTGATTGCAAACACATCCGACATGCCTGTTGCTGCCAGGGAGGCGTCTATATATACGGGGATAACCATTGCGGAATACTTCAGGGACATGGGATATGGCGTATCTCTCATGGCTGATTCAACTTCCAGGTGGGCGGAAGCCCTCAGGGAGATGTCGGGAAGACTGGAGGAAATGCCTGGAGAAGAAGGATATCCTGCATATCTTGGCTCAAGGCTTGCCCAGTTCTATGAAAGGGCAGGAAGGGTTCTGAGCACAGGTTCAGAGCAGAGAGAAGGTTCACTGACGGCTATAGGGGCGGTATCCCCGCCGGGCGGTGACCTTTCAGAACCCGTAACTCAGGCTACACTAAGGATAGTCAAGGTTTTCTGGGGACTTGATTCGAGTCTGGCATATCGAAGGCATTTCCCTGCGATTAACTGGCTTCAGAGTTATTCGCTGTATGTTGACAGACTTGAAAAATGGCTGACTGAAAATGTAGCATGTGACTGGAATCATTTAAGGAGTGACACCATGGCCGTGCTTCAGGAAGAATCGGAGCTTGAAGAGATAGTACGGCTTGTAGGTGTAGATGCTTTATCTGCAGATGACAGGCTGATTCTTGAGGCTGCCAGGTCAATAAGGGAGGATTACCTGCATCAGAATGCCTTCCATGATGTGGACACTTATACATCAATGGGAAAACAGTACAGGATGCTTAAGATTATAATGATGTTCTATTACAAGGGCAAAAAGCTGCTGGAGCAGGGGGTAGATCAGGAAGTAATATTCGCTTTGCCTGTACGGGAAAGAGTAGGAAGACTTAAATATATAAGGGAAGATGAAGTTGACAGGGTATTTGGAGAAGTGGAGGAAGAAATGACAAGACAGTTTGAACAGCTTGTAGAAAAGGAGGCCGGAGAATATGCTTAAGGAATACAGGACTATCTCCGAGGTTGCAGGTCCCCTTATGAAGGTAGATGATGTTGAAAACGTTAAGTATGGAGAACTGGGAGAAATTGAGCTTGAAAACGGAGAAGTGAGAAGATGCAGGGTACTTGAGATAGACGGCAGCAGTGCACTGGTCCAGCTGTTTGAGAGTGCTGCAGGTATAAATGTTGCAGGAAGCAAGGTAAGATTCATGGGAAGGGGGATAGAGCTTGCTGTTTCCATGGACATACTCGGCAGGGTCTTTGACGGTCTGGGAAGGCCGGTAGATGAAGGGCCTGAAATAATCCCTGATATGAGGATTGACATTAATGGGGTTCCAATGAATCCGGCAGCCCGTGACTATCCTTCGGAATTTATACAAACCGGGGTTTCAGCGATAGACGGACTTAACACACTGGTAAGGGGACAGAAGCTCCCCATATTCTCAGGTTCGGGACTACCGCATGCACAGCTTGCTGCACAGATAGCACGCCAGGCCAGGGTGCCGGGTACCGACAGCAGATTCGCAGTTGTGTTTGCTGCAATGGGAATAACTTTTGAGGAATCTGATTTTTTTATATCGGATTTCAGAAAAACCGGTGCAATCGATAGAGCAGTGCTTTTTGTAAACCTTGCAAATGACCCCGCCATAGAGCGCATTGCCACCCCAAGGATGGCACTTACAGCCGCAGAATACCTTGCGTTTGAGAAAGAAATGCATGTACTTGTCATATTGACTGATATAACAAACTATGCAGAGGCCCTGAGAGAGGTTTCGGCTGCAAGGAAAGAGGTACCCGGAAGAAGGGGTTATCCGGGATATATGTATACAGACCTTGCTACACTCTATGAAAGAGCAGGCCGTAAAAGGGAAAGCCCGGGAAGCATAACGCTGATACCAATCCTGAGCATGCCGGAAGATGACAAGACCCATCCGATACCCGACTTGACCGGGTACATAACTGAAGGGCAGATAATATTGAGCAGGGAGCTGCACAGAAAGGGCATATCTCCTCCGATAGATGTGCTTCCTTCACTATCAAGGCTAAAGGACAAGGGTATAGGTGAGGGAAAGACACGGGAGGACCACGCAGATACAATGAACCAGCTTTTTGCTGCTTATGCAAGAGGTAAGGAAGCAAAAGAGCTGGCAGTAATACTGGGTGAAGCTGCACTCAGTGATATTGACAAGCTATTTGCAAAGTTTGCAGATTCCTTTGAGACAGAGTATGTCTCGCAGGGTTTCAATGAAAACAGGACAATTGAACAGACCCTTGATACCGGCTGGAAACTCCTTGATATGCTGCCTAAAACTGAGCTTAAAAGAATAAGAGATGAGTTTATAGAAAAATATTTAGGGGACGAAGATAAGGGCGATGTGTTTGAAGAAGGTGGCTCCTGATGGCTGTAATGAGGGTAAACCCTACAAGGATGGAGCTTACCAGGCTTAAAAAGAGGGTTAAGGTTGCAAGGAGGGGACATAAGCTTCTTAAGGACAAAAGAGATGAGCTTATGAAGCAGTTCCTCGACATGGTTAAGAAAAACAGGCATTTGAGGCGTACTGCTGAAAAAAGAATTGCACAAGTACATAAAAAATTTCTGCTTGCAAGGGCTGTAATGCCTTCTGAAATAATGGGTGAGGCAATAATGGTGCCTAAGTACAGTACCAGGATAGAAGTTTCCTCAAGGAACATAATGAGTGTTGAAGTACCTGATTTCAAACTGGAACAGACAGTTATGGAAGGCAGGAACATGTTTCCTTTCGGATTTGCCGAGACTTCGGGAGAACTGGACGAAGCTGTGGCCTCAATGTATGAAATACTCCCAGGAATGATTGAACTTGCTGAAATTGAAAAGTCTGTACAGCTGCTGGCAGATGAGATTGAAAAAACCCGCAGGAGGGTCAATGCGCTGGAATATGTATTGATTCCTCAGCTTGAAGAGACAATCAAGTACATAACCATGAAACTTGATGAAAATGAACGAGGCAACCTCTCAAGACTTATGAAGGTCAAGGACATGATGATAGAGCAGGCGCATGCGGCAAAAAATGATTAAGGTCTAGTCTCCGTGGTAAATATCAGGTAACTGATAACTGCCTAAGGAGATTAAATATGGACTATAACATACTGATAGGAGGGGAAGCCGGACAGGGCATGGACACCCTGGCATCTGTTGTTTCCCTGATACTAAAAAGGAAAGGGTTTTCTGTATTTGCAGTCAAGGATTACATGTCCCGCATCAGGGGCGGACACAATTTCATCGTCATCAGGTTTGGTGACAGGATATTCAATTCTTGCAAAAACGGTCTTGACGGAATTATTGCATTAAACAGTGAAACGATATCAATTCACTCTCATAAACTGAAAAAAAACAGCTTCATAATATGTGACAACAGTATAGAGACTGATGAAAGCAGGGCCTTAAAACTCCCGTTGAAAGAAACCGCGAAAAAGTCAGGAAATATAAAGGCGGCCGGAAGTGTTGCAGCAGGCGCTTTAATGAAGCTGTTCGGACTTAACATGTCGGAAGCGGAGGGTGTTTTTAAAAGGGAATTCAATTCACAGAGTGTTGCAGGGACAAACATGAAGGCTTTAGCCGAAGGAATGGAAATGACTGAAAAACTGTACAGCATTGAACCTCCCGGGACATTTAAAAATCATATGCTGCTAAATGGCAACCAGGCGGTTGCTCTTGGGGCACTTGCAGCAGGCTGCCGCTTTTATTTGGCTTATCCGATGACGCCGTCGACGAGCATAATGAATTATCTTGATTCCACTTCTGAAACCACTGGGATTGCAGTTATTCAGGCAGAGGATGAGATCGCAGCAGTGAATATGGCAGTAGGTGCTTCATTTGCCGGTGCAAGGGCAATGACCGGAACATCAGGGGGAGGATTTTCACTTATGACGGAGGGCCTGGGACTTGCCGGAATGACAGAAACCCCTGTTGTTATAGCGAATATACAAAGGCCGGGGCCGGCAACAGGACTACCCACAAGAACAGCACAGGGAGATTTGAAGTTTGTGATAAATGCATCACAGGATGAATTCCCAAGGATGGTAATAGCAATACGCAGCCCGGAAGATGCATTCTACCAGACAACAAGAGCGTTCGATCTGGCGTATAAATACAGCATACCTGTCATCCTGCTGGGTGACCAGTATCTTGCCGATACTTATGCTACCGTACCATTTTTTGATTTTGGCAGCATAAAAAACAATATGTACCTGCTGGAAGAGGATCCGGGCGGTTATAAACCCTATAGCATTACCGGTGATGGTGTTTCACCAAGACTGGTTCCCGGAACTATTCCGGGTATGACTGTTCTTGCAGACAGTGACGAGCATGATGAAACAGGGCATATCACTGAATCGGCAGAGGTTAGAAATAGAATGATGGACAAAAGGATGAAAAAGATTGACAGTATAAAGAAAGACCTGATAGAGCCGGATTTTACAGGTGCGGATAAATTTGACACCCTTTTTATAGCGTGGGGTTCAACATGCGGGCCTGTAAGGGATGCGGTTAAAATGCTGAACAGCAATGTAAATGCCGAAAATGCCGCACTTTTGTTCGGAGATGTATGGCCGCTTCCCGTAAGGCAGCTTGAAAAAATGTCATCAAAGGCTAAGAGGATAATAAATGTTGAACAGAATTATTCAGGTCAGTTTGCTTCAGTAATAAGAGAACAGACCGGCATCATATGCAATGCAGGCATACTAAAATATGACGGCAGGCCTTTGAGTGCACAGGAAATTGTAAAAGAAGCGGAGGGTGTTTTGAATGGATAGAACCGATATCAAAAAGTCTAAAGATACTGCATGGTGTCCCGGATGCGGCAACTTCGGCATACTTGATTCACTAAAGGATGTACTTGACCAGCTCGGGCTGGAAAAACATAAAGCACTTATAGTCGGAGGAATCGGACAGGGAGCAAAGACACCCCAGTACTTAAATACAAATGGTTTTTGCGGACTGCACGGCAGAGCTGTTCCGGCTGCTGTCGGGGCAAAGATGGCCAACAGTCAACTGACAGTGATAGTCACTACCGGAGACGGAGGTTCATACGGTGAGGGGTACAGCCACCTTGTACACAATATAAGGAGGAATATTGATATTACGCATTTTGTCCATGATAACCAGGTATATGGTCTTACAAAAGGTCAGGCATCACCAACATCCGATTATGCTGGTGGTGAGAATGTAGAAGACCCTCTTAATCCTGTACTTATGGCCGTGGTGCAGGGAGCAGGGTTTGTTGCAAGAGCATTCAGCGGTGAAAGGGAGCATCTTGTTGAGATTATGAAGAAGGCCATAGAGTATGAAGGTTACAGCCTGGTGGATATCCTGCAGCCGTGTGTGAGTTTCAACAGGGTCAATACGTACAAGTGGTACAGTGAAAGAGTATACAAGCTCAATGGAGGCTACAACCCTGAAGACAGGGAGGCAGCAATTAAAAAGGCTTCCGAATGGGGAGTAAGGATACCGCTGGGGGTAATATACACACAGAAAAAAAAGACATACAGCCAGCAGATATCTTTTAAAGTAAAGGAAGAGGGACTTGACATGGTAAAAGAGCTTGCACGGGGATTAGTATAGAGACTGTGGGAGTGAATACATATACAATACATGGACTGCTATCATATTGAGTTGTTCCCACTGAGAATAACCTAAAACAGTGTTTACTTTCTTCATTTCAAGGGTAATTATGATTAAAACAGTAGGGGGGAATGCACATGAAGAGTTTAAAGGGAACTGAAACACTGACAAATCTTATGAAGGCGTTTGCGGGTGAGTCACAGGCCAGGAACAGGTATACGTTTTATGCATCGGCTGCCAGAAAAGAAGGATACAGGCAGATAGAGGCTGTTTTTTCTGAGACTGCTGATAATGAAAAGGAACATGCGGAAAGGTTTTACAACCTGATAAAAGAAGGACTAAAGGGAGAACTACCTGCAATGGTTGAAATAAATGCTGCCTATCCTGCGGCAGCCGGAAACACACTGCAAAACCTTAGAGATGCGGCGGCAGGAGAGCGTGAGGAGTGGACCATGCTTTATGCGAATTTTGAGAAGAAAGCCCTTGCCGAGGGATTTGAGGAAGTGGCAGTGGCGTTCAGAATGATTGCAAAGGTTGAGCAAAGGCATGAGGCAAGGTATAAGAAGCTTGCTGAGAACATTGACAAAGGCGTGGTATTCACAAGAGGATCAGAAGTAGAGTGGGAGTGCAGGAACTGCGGATATATCCATAAAGGGAAAGAGGCTCCGGACAAATGTCCTGCATGCCTGCATGGTAAAGAGTACTATGAATTGCATGTTAAAAACTACTGATTTCAGTTAACATATATTAAAAAGCGGAGGGGTGACCCCTCCGCCAGGTTTATGTCTGAAAAGGCTGCCTTTTGCGTTTGCTGACAGGCTTACCCAGTATTTCAGAATAGATTATTCCATTTACAAGTCCCTCACGGGACAACTCTAAACCCCTGTGCCTGAATCTGCGGGATTCTTTGTGTTTGGATCCGGTTTCGCCGATTGGGGATCCCAGTTCCGGAATCTCTTTAAAACCAATACGGTCTCTGGTACTGTCTTTTTTCTTCACACCGTGCATACTGTCAGGTTTTTTAACAAGCCTTCCGTTTTGATCAAAGTTGTACCGGGTTATATCCTTCATAACACTCACTCCCGTTATCCTTTTTTGTCGCTGCCGTCAGGTGTATCAGACTTGTCGGTTCCTGATATGGATTCTCGCATCTGAGTATCGGCTATTACATTACGCATATTGTAATAATCCATTACTCCCAGTTTTCCTTCTCTCAATGCGGAAGCCATTGCTTTGGGTACCTCAGCCTCAGCTTCTACAACCTTGGCTCTCATTTCCTGTACCGATGCCTTCATCTCCTGTTCTTTTGCAACAGCCATCGCCCTTCTTTCTTCAGCCTTAGCCTGGGCAATACGTTTGTCGGCTTCGGCCTGATCCGTCTGCAGCTGTGCACCAATATTCCGCCCAACATCGATATCTGCTATGTCTATTGACAGTATTTCAAAGGCGGTTCCGGCGTCAAGTCCTTTTTCAAGCACTGTCTTGGATATCAGGTCCGGGTTTTCAAGTACTGCCTTATGATTGACGGCAGAACCGACTGTTGTAACAACACCCTCGCCTACACGGGCAATAATGGTCTGCTCGCCGGCTCCACCGACAAGGCGGTCTATGTTCGCCCTTACAGTTACCCTTGCCCTTGCCTTGAGTTCAATGCCGTCTTTTGCAATGGCGGCGATTACAGGGGTCTCAATGACTTTTGGGTTTACGCTCATTTGAACCGCTTCAAGAACATTTCTGCCGGCAAGGTCTATAGCTGCTGCACGTTCAAAAGCAAGGGGTATGTTTGCCCTCTGTGCGGCAATCAGTGCATTCACAACCCTGTCAACATTACCTCCGGCCAGGTAATGGGCTTCAAGCTTGTTGATAGGCAGTGTCATACCTGCCTTCTCAGCTTTTATAAGCGGGTTTATCACCCTTGTGGGAATAACCCTTCGAAGCCGCATGCCTACCAGAGTGAAAATACTGACTTTGACACCTGCTGCTGCAGCAGAAATCCACAGCCCTATCGGAATAAAAGTAAAAAAGGTAAAAATGAAAACCAGAAGAATTCCAAAGCCAAGTATAAATGTAATAGCTGGATCCATACAAAACACTTCCTTTCAAATTTTTTACTGCATGTCAACCTTCAAGCTCAACTATGTCGTCAACCACCATCCTGCGTCCTTCAACCTTTATTACCCTTACCTTCGTACCTTTTGGTATAAACTCACTTTGTGAAACCACATCCATTTTTTCACCATCAAATTCTGCAGTTCCCGCAGGTCTTAAAGTGGTTGTTGCAAAACCTTCTCTGCCAACATATGACTGCAGGTCTTCCGTACCGCTGAAACCTGACTCCCTGCTTAGTGAATCGGACAGCACTACATTGCGGGAAAGCATGCCGGACTTTGCAGAGCGGAGCACTACCGCAAGGACTATGCCCAGTACAGCCAGTATTATTATTATCATAATAATGGCTTCTACAACATTTTTGGCAAGAAACACAACTCCCAGGAACAAAAGTAATGAACCTGAAATACCCGGCACACCGAAACCCGGGTAAAACATCTCAAAAATAACCAGCCCGAATCCTGCAATAAAACAAACGGCAGGCAGCCATGTCATTCTTGCAAAAAAACCAAACAACTCAAGAAATCCCATAAGCAATCCTCCTTGTTCAACCGGGTCTGAATTCCCCTTATGTATATTCTACCACTAAATAAGATATTTTTTAATAGCTTTTATTAAAATAATACGCAGTGGGAAATGTTTGCCGGTTATTGGCTGCAAGTGGTAACATTTTAATTATGATATGACGGAAGGTGGTACGGATGAACTACCGTTACAGGGTACTGGCAGCATTTAGCTTATTGTTAATATCTATATGTATATCATGTACCAAAGTTGAAAACGGCCCTTTTAGAGAAGTTACCACATACTGGACGGAAACAGTTGCAACGGAGCTGGCCGCTCAAATACATATCCGGAATGAAAAAGGCAGACTGGAAATCTACACACACAAACACGAAACAGTTATCTTTGAAATATCAGCCAGAACAAAGGGAACCGATAATGCTTCAGAACTTAAAAAAGCATTGACCAAAGAGCTGTACAACATAGAGAACCATGGTTGTTTAACTGTGTTCAGATATCCTGCGAAAGGAATCCGGGAAACACCTGAAGAAGTGTACATGGATATTGTTGTTCATATCCCTGACAAAACTGACAATCTGCTCCTGGATAGTAAAGAGGGGAGTATAGTTGTTTATGATGATATGCATGCTGATATTAAAGCATATATAGGCGATGCCTCGATAAGGATAAACAGGATGAACGGGAAGCTTGAAGTTAAAGGTAAAAAAGGGGATATCGCAGTGCTTGGAGGGAGGCTTGACGGAGGTTCACAAGTAGTTATGGAAAGGGGAAACCTTCTGCTTGATACAGAATACACCGGTGAATGCTTATTCAAGACCGGGATTGGAAATATAACTGCCACGCATTCCGTACAATTGGAACAAGCAGTCAGACTGGAAACGGATCTGGGTGAGGTAGTAGTAAAACATGATAGATAGGGACAGAAACAGGAAAAAGAACGTTTAAGACTTTACTTTTTAACGGTTTAAATCCAGCCGGTATCTGTGCTATAATTAAATCCGGAGGGTTACAAATGAGGGTTTTTGCAGGTATAGAATTCAGCACAGAAACCAAAGATGGAATAGCTCATGTGCAGCAGGACTTAAGAATGGTATGCTCAAAAGGAAGGTGGAAGCATACCGATAACTTTCATCTGACACTTAAATTCATTGGAGAGATTGAAGAACACAAAACAGGCATCATATCCAGGGCCCTTGCTCAATCTGCCAGGGAGTTTATGCCATTTACTCTTAAGGCGGACAGACTGGGATGCTTTGGGGGAAAAAAAGGAATAAGGGTGCTGTGGCTTGGTTTGGGCGGTGATACGAATAAACTTATTCAATTGAAAAGAAGGATTGAGGATGAGATGAGTGTTATCGGGTTTGACAGGGAGCAAAGAGGGTATTCCCCTCATATAACGATGGTTCAGGACATTCAGACAAGATTCAGCCTTGATGATATGAGAAAGTATATTGATATTGAAACAATACCCGGTGTTGGAGTGGAAGAAATCGTGCTGTTTGAGAGCAGACAGTCAGGCAGGAAAAGAATATATAAGCCTCTAAGACGCTTTGCGCTTTCAGGTGACAGATAACCAGGGGGTTATAATGAAAAAGGCCATAATACTGCTGGCAGCAGCAATACTGCTGTGTGTTTCCTCGGCAAGCGGACAATTCGTAGAAAAAACTGAGGTCTATGCGGAGAAAGATTCTGGAGATAAAGCAACTCAAGCAACAGGTATGCAGACTGATTCACCATCTAGTACTCCCGCTTTCACACCAGTCCCAACTGCAACGCCGGTGCCTTCTCCTACTCCGGTGCCAACGCCCATACCCGCAAATATTACCATATGTGCGGTTGGAGACATAATGCTCGGGAGGGGAGTAGGTTCAAGACTTGAAGAACAGGGCAAAAGTGTTGAATATCCCTTTGAAAAGGTAAGAGATATGTTAAGAACTGGCGATATTGTTTTCTGCAACATTGAGCATCCCATTACCGACAGTACACACTGCCTGGACAGGAGTCGCAAGATAATTCTTGGCTGCGCCACAAAATATATGGAATCAATAAACAATGCAGGATTTAACATGGTTAACCTCGCCAATAACCACATAATGGATTTCTATGGTGAGGGTCTTATGGATACGATAGCACTGCTTGATGAGAACGGTATTGTACATGCAGGTGCGGGCGCCGGCATGGAGGAGGCAAGAAAGCCTGCTTTAATGCAGGTTAACGGAATGAAAGCCGGCATGCTGGCCTATACCAACTACGCTGAACTGGTTTTTGCAGGAGACCCGTACTTCAAGTTTGAAGCGGAAGAGGACAAGCCGGGCGTGGCACCAAGGAAACTGGAATACATACTGGAGGATATGGAAAACCTGCGGGAGCATGTTGACTTGCTGATAGTGTCCCTTCACTGGGGGATAGAGGAGAGCTTTAATATATCCACAGAACAGGTTGAGTTTGCACATAAGATTATTGACAGTGGTGCGGACATTATACTCGGCCACCACCCGCACCAGTTCCAGGGCATGGAGATATACAAAGGAAAGCCGATAATCTACAGCATGGGCAATTTCATATTCGACCAGAACGACCCGGAAAACCAGGAGGCATTCATACTTGTTTTTGAGTATGAGGAGGTCATTCTGAAGGAGCTTAGGGCAGTGCCGGTGAGGACTGAAAACAAGACTCAGGTGGTGTTCCAGAAAGGCTCTGAAGCACAGAATATATTAAAACGGGAGCAGGAGCTTTGCAAAGCACTTGGTACTGATTTTGTCATAGATGGAGATATGCTTGTTTACAGGGCACAGAAAAATCTACAGGAGGAAAAATAGTGTTTCTGGACTTTTTTGCAGGAACTTTCATAATAACACTGCTTTTCATTTTGATTTCTACAGTAGTTGCGGTTTTCCTGAGACGTATTGCAAAGGACAAGTGCCTTAAATCCTTCAGGAATGACTTTGTGACTTTAGAGGATACAGAAGGAAACACATTCAGGGGTACTTTTATGCTTGAGAGTACGGGAATGGAGATTGCATATCTAAAGCAGAATGAATACGGTGAAACAAGCTGCCTGTTGTACAAGAATGAGTATGGCAGGATAAGGATGCTTTCAAGGTATCTTGATGAGATGTCTGAGAAAAACAGGAAAGACAGGGACAGGGAGCTTGACATGACGTATCATCCCGGATTTGTTTTCAGGGTAAGGCGTAAGATACAAAACTTTTTCAAAACCATACGGGATTCTATTATGGAAATTGTCAATACACTGATAACACAGGCAAAAAGCATACCGGGCACAGGTGATATACTTAAGTCCCAGGATAGATACGTGGCAAGAATAAAGCAGGACATCGCAGGAGGGTTTGATGCTTCATACGAGCCGCTGCTGGAAAAACACATAGGAGATATTGTAGTTGCAGAAATCCTTGATGGCAGTGGAAAGCATAAATACAGGGGTATACTCAGGGAATACACATCGGAATTTATTGAACTGATGGATGTGGACTGCCTGCAGAACGGAGAAATGACAAGAAAGGCAGATGTCGTTATGCCGAGAAAACTTGGTGTTGTCAGGTATCACGGGGAATAGTCGAGGGAAATTGTCGAATCCAGGGAATACAGGCAAATGCGGGTTTGATAATGGCAGACTTACCATGGTATAATACAGTAGCAGGTGTGCAAGCAAATTATTGGGGAATATTACTCTATGAGAGGTTTACAATGAAGAAGTTTATTTTTTTACCAATTGTTTGTATGCTGCTTTATACCGGTTGCAGCATGGATATGTACGAGGAAGGCCTCAAGTCAGGTGGAAGCTCTGAAACTGAGGAACTCAAAGGACAGATCAGCGCAGAAAATTTTAATACTGATGGTGAACCCCTGTGCAGGGAAGATGATGTGGAAGAAGACATTAATGCGGAAAGCATCAGCCAGGACTGCAGCCTCACGGAACAGGCCGAGGAGTTTGATATCACAGAGTATTGTGTACTGATAGATGGAATTGACAGAAAAGTCCTGCCTGAAAAAGATGCAGGGGGAAAATCATATGAAATCCTTGAAGCCTACAATACAAGAATTCCGCACGGTATAGATGTAAACCTGATATATGACAGATATAATGTTGCTTTTGATTACGCAGTTGCACTTACGGACAATATAAATATAAGGTCAATTCCCAATGTATCAGCTGCCGTTATAGGAAAGGCTCATTCCCTTGAAAAGCTTAACCTTATAGCAAAAATAAAGGGGCAGTTTCTTGACAGCTACGGAAGTGATATATGGCTTCAGATTGCCTGGAATGACATAGATACAGTCAAAACGGGATATGTTTTTGGAACGCTTGTTGACACAAGGTCTATAAATTTTACTGCAATGATTGAGCACATTGACAAGCTGAAAAAAGAGATTGAAAGTAATATGACAGCATATATAGCAAATTACAAGGACAGGAACGGAAAACCGCCGCTTTATGAGGGCAAGAAAGAGGACGGCTTTGGCACCTCAGGATACCAGTCGGCACCAGCCTACGAAAGTGCATCATCCGATTCCTCTTTCAGATATGTTCCTGATGGAATGCTGGTTTCAATTCTTGGTGAAACAGAGAGTTTTTACAGGGTAAGGATACCTGCATATAATGATGAATACTATGTGCCGAAGGTATATGTTTCTGCCAGAAAATCAATTGAGGAATTAAAGCAGGTGGTGGTGATTGACCAGGGAAACCAGAATGAGGCAGTGTTTCAATACTTTGATGGAAAATGGCAGATAGTTTCCTATACATATGCTACAACAGGGGGAGACTCTAAATACAGGCAGCCTACCGAAAAGGGTTATTTCATGGCAATACAGAAAAGAGAATCGTTTGAGTACACAAACGGTAATTCCGGGGTTGTGGCGGGATACGCCCCCTATGCGGTAAGATTCAGCAGGGGGGCATATATAAATGGAATACCTGTTGAGTATGAGGAGAAGGAAGGTCAGAAAAAAGACCCCGGGATGATTGAATATTTATTTACACTGGGCACATTTCCCCGTTCACACAGATGTGTAAGAAACTATACAAGTCATGCCAAATTCCTATATGAGTGGCTGGTTATTGGAGAAAGCGCAGTTGTAGTCATGGATTAAGCTGTCTGTTTACTGATTTTGCGTATTCGCTTGGCCTTATTTTAAACCTGTCTTTAAAGCAGTTTGAAAAATAGTGTACCGTACTAAATCCTGTCTCTTCTGCAATACGGGTAAGACTATGCCCGCAAGTGCGAATGAGTTTTCTGCCGAGTTGTAGCCTGTACTCATTTACATATTTCATTACAGACATGCCTGTATGCTTTTTAAAAAGAACACTGAGGTGCGAAGAACTAACGGGAATGCATGATGCGATGTCGTTGACAGTGAACCTGTTTGCGATATTTGCCTTAATGTAGCGAATGCATTTGTCTATGGTTTCATTTTCCCTCCTTAATCTGGTATAGCTTTCAGGGTTGTATGAAAAGGATTTCTCATCCGACAGCCTGAGCAGCCCAATGACAATTTCTTTGAGAATACAAATCGCCATATCGTTTGAGTACAGCCTGTTGTGTCCGGCTTCATAAAGGAGTGAAGACAGCTTATCCCTCAAGTTTCCATCTGTTTTAAATATCCTTTTGGAAAGGCATTCAGAGTTACCAAAATCCATATCAAAGGTCACGGTTGTAAAGCATATCGGTTGGTTTCTGTATGCCTGCTGCATATGGTACTGCCCGCAGCCGTAAAAAATGGCATCCCCCTTTCCAAGCCGGTAGCTTGCGCCTTCTACATTAGTATGCATAATACCTTTATCTATACAAGTCAGTTCCCAGAAGTTATGTCTTTCGCCCTTGAATTTGAAGTCAGCCTTTTTTTCCTGATAAAAAAGAGTATGGATTCTGCCTATATGAAGGTCTGATTCCAATTCCAGTGGAGAGTAGTCAAAACTGCAATCAATCGAAAAAGGAGAATGGCCTTTAGGACATATGGTTTTTATTCTGCATTCTCCATAAAGTGTGAAGACACTGTAAAGCTTACCTGGATAGATGGTCACCGTTTTGTCAAGCAGAAATATTACCTTCTGATTTTCTTCAGAGATGTCGCATACACAAAGAAGAGCCACCCCGTCCATGACCTCCAGATGCACACATTCCTTCCAGCTGTACAGCCTGGCAACTGTACTGTTTTTCACAACAGAGATTTTCTGGCTCTGATCTGATGAAGAAATCAGAGATTTGCCGCTGTCAGAAACAGTACCATATGGTTTGAAACTTATGTCATTCAGGTTTATTATCATACTTCTTGCAGAATCCGATTATTAAATAAATAGAATATTGTAAAAAGAGAATACAATTCTACAAATACACCCCCTAAATGTTATTATAACATAATGGTGGGACAAAAAAGTTTGTGGATGGGAGGCTTGAAATTGATAAAATTCGGAACCGGGGGCTGGAGGGCAATAATAGGTGAAGAATTTACCATGGATAACGTAAGATTGCTTTCACAGGCTCTTGTACAGGACTTGAAAGCTTCAGGGGGGAGTAAAAAAGGTTTTGTTATAGGCTACGACAGGAGGTTCCTTTCGGACCGTGCTGCACGGTGGATGGCAGAGGTGATAGCGGGTAACGGAATCAAGGTGTTTTTTATTGATAAAAATGCTCCCACACCAATGATAATGTTCACTGTTAAAGAATATGGAACCACTTATGGTGCTTCTGTAACCGCCAGCCATAATCCGGCTGAGTACAATGGTATAAAGGTTTTTACCGGGGGAGGAAAGGATGCAGATCAAAAAGTAACCTCAAAGCTTGAGAAGATAATTGACTCAATACGAAAAGATGATATTAAGGTAATGGAGTTTATAAAGGGACTTGATACAGGAATTATTGAGAAAATATACCCCTCAAACGAGTATCTGGATGCAATAATTAAAATGGTGGACCTTGACTCAATAAGGAAAAGCAAACTCAGAATACTGCTTGACCCTATGTTTGGTGTTTCCAGGAGTTCACTGCAGACAATACTGGTTACTGCAAGATGCGACCTTGATGTGATTAATGACAGGCATGACACGTTGTTTGGGGGAAGGCTTCCATCACCTACGGCAAAGACACTTGCCAGACTTAAGGATATTGTTTTGGAACAGGGGTATGACCTGGGGATTGCTACAGACGGAGATGCGGACAGGCTGGGAATTATTGATGACAAAGGAGCCTTTATACACCCAAATGATATAATGGTGCTGCTGTATTACTATCTGGCAAGTGTAAAGGGCTGGAGCGGCGGTGTGGTAAGGAATATATCTACAACACACCTGCTTGACAGGATAGCAGAGTCGCTGGGGGAGAAATGTTACGAGGTTCCGGTCGGATTCAAGTATATAAGCAGGAAGATGGAACAAACCGATGCCGTACTGGGTGGCGAAAGCAGCGGAGGGCTTGCGGTAAGGGGCCATATTAAGGGGAAGGATGGAATTTTTGCTGCTGCGCTGCTTGTTGAAATGATAAGCGTAACGGGCAAGAAAATATCTGAGATGATGGAAGCCATACATGAGCGGTTTGGATACCTTTGTTTTGTGGAGAGAGACTTTAAGATGCTCAAGGCCGAAAGGGAAAGAATATCGAGACTGCTGTTTACTGAAAAATCATTACCTGAATTTGAATTTCCCATAAAAAAGGTTAGCAGAAGGGATGGAGTAAAGGTGTATTTTGAAAATGACGGATGGGTTATTGCACGTTTTTCCGGTACTGAACCCCTTATCAGGATATTCTCCGAGATGCCATCCATCCAGGAAGCCCGGCAAGTGAACTGTACCATTCAGAAATTTCTTGGGCTTAAAGGGGATGAACAAAAATGAAAAAAAAGGTCAGCGTATCAACACCCAGCAGGATATGCCTTTTTGGCGAGCATCAGGATTACCTGGGTCTTGAAGTCATCTCAATGGCAGTCAACCTGAGGTTTTATGCAACAGCAGTGGAAAGGGACGACAGCATTATAGACATAAAAATCAGGGACGAGAGACAGGATTATCTTGGAGCAGCTGGCAGCAGAGAATACGAAGAGTATATTATTGACTTGAATAAGCCCATAGTATATGAAAGGGAAAGGGACTATCTGAAAAGCACAGTAAATGTACTTAAGCGTGAGGGGTATAAGCTTAAAGGATGCAATATAGTAATGGATTCGGAGATACCCATAGGAAAGGGCATGTCATCATCAACTACGATGATACTGGCTTTTGCAAGGGCACTATTGGATATAGCAGGTTCACATGACAGGAGCGACCCTGAAAGGATTGCAGAACTTGCATTTAATGCAGAAGTTACAGAGTTTGATGAACCGGGCGGAAGGATGGATCACTATACTTCAGCAGCCGGTGGGCTTTTGCATCTTGATTTCAGGGAAGGCATGCGAATGGAGAGGATAAATTTCAGGATACCGGGAAAATTTATACTGTTTGACACTCTTGAAAGAAAAGATACAACCAGGGTTCTGGCATCCGGAAGAAAACCGGTGGAAAATGCATTGAAGGAGCTTGAGAGGGCCGGAATTACCAGCATCAGAGATTTCTATTATGAATCTGAAAACATAAAATACCTGGACATGCTGGATACTGAAAAAAGGAAAAAACTAAGGGCGGGAATAGACAACTTCAGGCTCCTTAAGGAAGCAGAAAAAATGCTTAAAGGGTTTGATTTTTCTCCAGATAGATTTGGCAGGCTGATATTGCAGCACCATTTCAATTTGAGGGAGGGACTTGGAATCTCCACTCCCCCGGCTGAAGAAATACTTCGGACTTCTTTGGAAAACGGAGCATATGGAGGCAAGATAAACGGATCCGGGGGCGGGGGATGCGTATTTGCGTATTGCAGCAGCAGTGATGCGGAAAGGATACTGAATGAAGTTGTGAAGCTGGGCTACCCGGGAAAGATACTGGAACAGGACAGTGGATTGAGGACGGATACGGAGGAGCTGATAAAGTGAAAGCCATAATACTTGCTGCAGGAAAAGGGAAAAGGCTTCTTTCCGAAGAATTCAATGTACCAAAGGTGCTCAGAAAGGTAACAGGAAGGCCTCTTTTGGCATATGTGCTTGACAGTGTGGGTTTTATACAGCCCGAGGATGTTTTTATAGTGATTGGCTTCATGAAGGAAAGAGTGAAGGAGTATGCAGGAAAGGCTTACAACTATATAACCCAGGAAAAGCAGCTTGGAACAGGACATGCGGTAATGCAGACAGAAGAAGCGCTTAGGGATTATAAAGGTGATGTTATTGTGCTCTATGGAGATATGCCCCTTTTCAGGACAGAAACGTACAGGGCGGTAATAGACAAACACGTCAGTGAATACTGTGACTGCACAATACTGACTGCGGATGTTGAAAATCCCCCGGAATATGGTAGAATTATCAGGGGTGCAAACGGAGAGTTCATGGGCATAGTAGAAAAGAAGGACTGCACGTTAAGCCAGCTTGGCATCACCGAACTGAACCTGGGGATCCATGTATACCGAAGCAGGATACTCTTTGAAAGCCTTAAAAGGCTTGGGAATGATAATGCACAAGGCGAGTATTACTTGACGGATGTCCCGGGGATTATGCTAAAGAACGGCTTTAAGGTATGCAGCCACACCATATATGACAGGAACCAGATATATGGTGTCAATACGCCATCTGACCTTATGCTGTGTGAAAGAATATTATCTGAAAGGGATTGATCTGATTGAAGGTTTTGGTTACAGGGGGATGCGGTTTCATAGGGTCTCATATTGTTGACAGGCTACTGGAAGAAGGCCATGAGACATGCGTATTGGACAATCTGTCCACCGGAATAAGGCAGAACCTGAATACTGATGCTTATTTCTGCTGTGTGGACATAAGGTCTGAAGATATTAGAAAAACATTTGAAGCATTCCGGCCGGATGTTGTGTTTCATGAGGCTGCGCAGATAGATGTGCAGCGTTCAATATCCGATACGGCATATGATGCTGATGTTAATATAACAGGCACTATCAATGTCCTTGATTGCTGCAGGGAATACGGAGCCGGCAGGATAATATATGCTTCTTCCGCAGCGGTATACGGAAGCCCGCAGTATCCTGGCATCGACGAGGCCCATCCTCAAAAGCCCATTTCGTTTTACGGCATATCAAAATATGTGCCCGAACACTATATAAGGGTTTATTCCGGGTTGTATGGATTGGAATATACCATTCTAAGGTACGCAAATGTATATGGGACCCGGCAGGACCCCAGGGGTGAGGGAGGAGTTGTTTCAATATTCATAGACAGGCTACTGTCGGGGAAACAGCCTGTAATCTATGGTGACGGACTTCAGACCAGGGATTTCATATATGTAGAGGATGTTGCCTCAGCCAACCTTGCTGCACTTCACGGGGAAGGCGGCAGGATTTTTAACATAAGCACAGGTAAGAAGACAAGTATAAACAAACTTTTTGAACTGATGAAAGACATATCCGGAAGCAGCGAAGACCCGGAATACGGGGATGAAAGAAAGGGAGATATAAAGCACAGTTTCCTGGTCAATGATGCTGCTGTCAGCACACTGGACTGGACCCCGCAGTATTCCCTTGAAGAAGGCCTGGAAAAAACCATAGAGTATTACAGGCACAGGTATGGAGTCTAGTATATCTTTTTTAATACCGTTCCCGGATAATAGTGTGAGAGTATCTGTTCATATAAAGCTCCGGCAAGTGACATACCGTATGCTCCATACTGGCTCATCCCTACACCATGTCCGAACCCCCCTCCTTCAATGGTGATTGTGTCAATTGTACCGTCTGAGTTTTTTTGTGTTTCTATTACAGCAAATGTGCTGGGTAGAAGAGGCAGGCCTTGCCTGACCGAACCGTCACTTAGCATTACAGCTTTTGCAGGGCGCAGTATCCTTCGTATGTTCAATTCCTTTACTATCTTGTAGCTGCCTGAACTCATTACAAGGACCATCTCAATGATATTGCCGCCGCTGCCTCTTTTTACCGGCACAATATCATATAGTCTGCCCGGCTTAACAGGTACTTCAATCGATATATATTCACCGCTGCTGTCCTGTGTAAGTATGAACTGCGGGTGGATTTTCCAGAGTTCCCCCAAGCTTTTTTTTACTGTTTCTTCAATCTGCGCTGCATCAAATACTGTCTTCCATCTGAAAAATGGAGATATAGAGTCATAAAACAATCCCCGGGGATTGCTTATAAAGTCCATAAACCTGTGCTCACTGTTTATACCCTGTGCTTTTCCGTTGACCTGCGGTTTGCTTTCGAGGTATTCAACAGGCGTGCCTGGAAAGCTTCCATCATTATCCGCCCATACATCGCAAGAGCTTGCCGTATAACCGCAGGAAGTTGAGAAATACCTGGTATCTGCAACCTGGCCCCTGAAAAACAACACCTGCCCTGCTGTTGCATTAACTGCTGTCTCTACACCGGGGCCGACAGGTGTATTGCCGTATACCTGGCTGTATGTGCTGTCATCAATGTTTGCACCATAACCGGAAAAAGCGGAATCCAGGATGCTTCTTACGGCATATGTCCTTGCAGCTACCGCCTGCGCCTTTAGCGGTTCTATTCCGAATGATGCAGGCATTTCACCCGAAACCACCGAGCAGAGATATCTGCTTAAGCTTATCTCATTAACGGCCACCAGACCCTCTCCTGCAGGAAATACATCAATTGTGCCTTCATATGCGGTATATCCGCTGTCGGTTGTATGAGACCTTTCTATGCCATAAAACAGCATAGGCTTGCTGTTGCGAGGAATGGCATAAATGCGGTTTTTGGTGAAGGCAATATCTTTGCCGCTGCAGGATATATGAATACCGCTGTCCATTCTTTCAAGTACCGCTCTCTGTGATGGTGTAAACTCAAACCGTATTTGGGGAGCAACTCTGGTTTCCAATATGAAACCGTCTCTACACCCCAGTTCTATTCTATTGTGTTCAAGGCTGCGGTAACTTGAGGTGCCAAGTGCAACACGGATTGTTCCTGTTCCAACGCCGTTCTGCAAATAGACAGCTGCCATGGCTGTATTATCAGATCCTCCATATATGGACACCTGTTCGGTGCCCGGCGGAATTCTGCCTGAGGTTTTATAGCTGCAGGATTGTTTTGCTGTTTCATACACATGAAAGTCACTGTCCAGACGAATGCTTCCTCCTGTCATTGTTTCCAGAAAGGCATCTGTTTGGGACAATACCTTATCCAGTAAGATATGTTTCAAAGGAGAGGCATTAAGTATGCTGCCGTCCATCAGCAGAAGAGAGACCGGCTTAAATGGTTCCAGAAAAAGTCCTGATGCAGACTCTAATAAGTATCTGCGGCCGGATATATCAAAAAGATAAACAGTCTTTGTTTTTTTCTTCTCTTTTAATAAAAGGGGAAGACCACACTTTACACAGCTTATATGGGGCATTTGTGTTATTACATATCCGCTGTCTGTTTTCAGGGTTTTAAAAGTACCGGTTATCCGGCCTTCAGGTAGAACAAAGAGTACAGAGGTTCTAAACTGATTTGGGCCTGCATTTTTTGTCCTTGCGATTTCAAATTCAACAGAAGGGCTGTTTCTGTAAAAACTAATGAAAGTACGGTCATTAATACTTGCTGAAACCATGGAATCAGTAGCAACATCCTTTCTGATATGGAAGCTCTCAAGGAATAACTGCAGATAGTTTTCTGCATCATGAACAGGTTGCTGCAGAAAGGAATGAAGAATAAATGATATCATCAGTATAAATGCAGCAAATGCTGGTATCAGAAAATTTTTTTTATGCAAATACATCCCCCTTGAAATTATAATAATCTGTTTATACTATGCATGCAGCTTGCCCATATATTAGTCAATTCTATTCACATAAGGGTTCAAGCCAACATATTATGTATTGACATAATGACAGACTAAAAGAAAGGGGATAGTTCAATGTATTCAAATACCGATTCAGACATGCAGAGCAATATGGGAATGGCCATGCCGGATCAGATGACTGCTATGACGCAGTGTATGCAGCCAATGATGCAGCCTTCCATGCAATCAATGATGCAACCGATGATGCAGCCGATGATGCAGCCCATGATGCCCCAATGCATGCCGCAGAGTATGCCCCAGGGAATGCCTCAGGCGCAGTACGGCATGGGCATGGGCACGGGAATGGAGATGGGTATGGGCATGGGGTGGATGTATCCTATGATGAACCCGTACAGCTACGTAATGAAAGTGCGACCGGTTGTTGACTATGGAATTAAGGAGTCCAAAAAAACCAGCTTAAAGCATGCAATGACCGAAGTAGCACTGATAACTTACCTCATGGGTATGGGATATGACTACAATAGTGCATACAGGCTTGTGGAGTCATGGGAAATAGAAGAGACCTTTCCAAAGGAGTAAAATTGCTTTTTATCCCTTTCAAAAAAGTGTATAATATTAACCGTTGTATTATATGCTGATTGAAAGGGCTGATTTTTATGGCCCGGATAGTTTTAACCGGGGGAGGCACGGCAGGACATGTAATCCCTAACCTGGCGCTTTATCCCTACCTTACCTCAAGAGGTTATGAGGTGTTGTATATCGGCTCGAAACACGGTATGGAAAGAGGGCTTGTTGAAAGGGAAGGCCTTGGGTATTTCCCGGTTGCCGCCGGGAAACTCAGAAGGTATTTTGATGTAAAAAATGCATATGACATTGCCAGGGTGGCAAAGGGTTTTATGGAGGCTTTACAGCTTGTAAGAAGGTTAAAGCCCGATCTTTTGTTCAGCAAGGGTGGGTTTGTTTCAACACCTGTTGTGTGGGCGGCCAGCCTTGCCGGAATACCTGTAGTCATCCATGAGTCTGACATGACGCCGGGACTTGCAAACAGGCTCAGCATACCTTTTGCAGCAAAGATATGCTGTGCATTTCCTGAGACTTTGGATGTTCTGAAAAAGAAAAATACAGTACATACAGGCATGCCGATAAGGGATGAGCTTTTCAAAGGCGACGGGGATACAGGAAGAAACATTTGCGGGTTTTATGAAAAAAAGCCTGTACTGCTGGTAATTGGAGGAAGCCAGGGGTCCCGCTTTTTAAACAGTACGGTAAGAGGGTGCCTTACGGAAATACTGAAGTTTTTTAATGTATGCCACATTTGCGGAAAAGGCGGTAAGGCCCCTGAGCTTTTGAACAAAAGTGGCTACTCCCAGTTTGAGTATGTAAAAAGACAGATGCCGCATTTTTATGATATGGCAGATATTGTCCTGTCAAGAGCCGGGGCGACAACCCTATTTGAGCTGCTTGCCCTGAACAAAGCAAATATACTTGTTCCATTGCCTTTAAGTGCCAGCAGGGGCGACCAGATACTGAATGCCGAATCATTTGAAAG
The DNA here is from genome assembly GCA_964471145.1 of uncultured Eubacteriales bacterium. GTDB lineage: Bacteria > Bacillota > Clostridia > Acetivibrionales > STF1-152 > CAYYGK01. The sequence continues at coordinate 22,638 of CAYYGK010000014.1, forward strand.
ACAGGGATTCAGTTTTGTGGCAAGAGAAGAAAGCGTCAGTTCAAAAAAACTTGCTGATACAATATTGAGTGTATACCGTGACAGGGAAAAGTATATTGAAAAGATGAAAACGATCTGCCCTGAGAAGAGCTGTGAGCTTGTTGTGAATGCTATTGAGAATGTATTGCGCAGCAGGAAAAACCTTTAAACAACTGGCCGGTTGGCCTTTTTACTTATAACATGAAGCAGGTTTTCTATTTCCATAAGGGTTTTGTCTGACGGACGGATGCCCCCATATCTTGCCTTCTCATACTCATATGTCAGACTGCATACATCCCTGGTATTTATCTGGCAGCACTTGTATTTATGCAGTATTTCTCTTGCCGTATCGCTTTTTTCTATATTTATTAGTCCATGTACTGAATATATGAAACATCTGTATGCATACCTGATTTTCCGGATGGGGTCATCTATTGATTTTAGAGCCTTGATGGAAATATCCGATCTTCTTTTTTTTATGAGTTGTTTCGGGCTGTCCCTTATGAATTCAACATGATCAACATATTCCTTTTTAAGAAATTTTGTTTTTTGTGCTTCATTGATGGAAAAAAGGGAGCAAAAAAAAGTTTTCAAACGGCCCGACAAGGATTTTAATGATGATACAAGAGCCCTCCAGGCTGGCAGAGCAGACTTCCATATGACTACAGCAAAAAGGGCGCTGACAAGGACAGTCAAAATAACAGATACAATTGAACTGCCCCCTTCTTCATCAGTAAAGGGCAACTGTGCCGGGTTTTGTGAAGGTGTCCGGCTGGTATCACCTCCGGGAAAAAGAAAAGATATTACAAACAGTATGAAGTAGATTAAGTATCCGGTGGCAAGGGCTGCAAGGCGGTACAGTTCTATAACAATATCCCTTATATTAAAAAGCAGTACTGCTGCCAATACAAGCACTATTACTGTATTTACATTGTACATTCTGAGCTTGTGCTGGATTCCGCCTGCATCAATACCTCTCTTAAGATATATGTTGTAGTCGAGAGTTTTCTGGTTTAAAAGAACAAGTGTCAGTATACCGAATACTGAAGCAAGAATCGTCATTACCGTCAGCAGTCCTCCAAGGCGTTCCAGGTATGATGCAAGTATAAGAAGGACAGAGAAGGATATGGCACCTGTATATATTATTTTCCTGTCAAGTATGGAGTAAACAGGAACTATGCCTGAGCGCAAACCCGTATAATAAAATAATACAGTACCTGCGGCAATTACCAATTTACTGATTGTATCCCTGCCGGTTAAACAGGATGCGACAATCAGCAGCAGCGGCAGAGACCCATAGAGAAGCAGTTTTACAGGAAACCTGCTTTTTCTGCTGAGCAGCAGCAGAGAGAGGGAAAACCCTGCATAAAGTGAAAGAATCCATATGAGTACTTGAAAATAATTTACATCGTCAGCATCCAGCAGCCTTGAGAGTGCTATAACAGATGCAAGAATCAATACTGCTACCGCATGCATTTCTACAGTGCGAATGACAAGTCTGTCACTCTTCATTTGCATCACCCCTGTATATATACAGCCGTACACCTTCAGGAACCATATCAGTATCAGTTTCAGGGTCAAGCAGGAACAGGCTGATCATGTTGTTGTTATCCATTAGAACTCTAAACAGATATGACATTTCACTGTTTACATATGCGGTGACAATGCAGACCTCGGTATCAGTAAGAATATCCGAAACCCCTTCAAGATATGTTGGAAAGTCCCTTATATTGCGAAGCTCAAGGCGTGCAAGCGTTTCCATCAGGGCTTCCAGATGGCTCTTTCCGGAACATGCACTGCCAAGCAGCATATCTGACGGCGAGTAGGGGTCGGGAGCATTGGTGCCCAGCCGGAATGGCACTCCTTCACCAAGCGCCAAATCAAGAAGTGTAGCGGATACCTTTATTCCATATTCAATGATATTCCTGTTGACAACCCTGTCGTATTCATCCTCAATGGACTGGATATTCAGAAGGACTGTAAGATTCATCTGCGATGAAAAATCGTAGTTTTTTACCATCAGTTTTGAG
>CAYYGK010000015.1:0-3195 GCA_964471145.1 uncultured Eubacteriales bacterium
TTAATGTCAGAAGGAGTGGTGTGTATGAAGACATTAAGGATTCTTACGGTTACAGTTCTGCTGGCGGTTGTTTTTATGCTGCCCGGCTGTGAAAAAAGCTTGGGGGAAAAGCCGGTTGTAGCGGTTTCAATAGTACCCCAGAAAACATTTGTTGAGGCTGTATGCGGAAATCTTGCCGAAGTGGCGGTAATGATACCCCAGGGTGCAAGCCCTGCAAGCTATGAACCAGCACCTGCCGAGATTAAAGCATTCAGCCGTTCAGAGATATACTTTACAGTAGGCGTTCCGGCTGAAAAGGCTGCTATCCTTCCTGCAGCCAATCAATATGATGATTTAATAGTTGTAAAACTGCAGCATGAGGTTGCCAGGATTTACCCGGACAGGGAATTTTCACCTGGGAAAAGGGACCCGCACATATGGCTTTCACCAAAAAGAGTTAAGGTTATGATTAAGGTCATAACTGATGAAATGAAGCATATTGATCCTAAAAACAGCAGTACATATGAGCAGAATGCACTGACATTTTTAAAGGAACTGGACAGTCTTGATGGCAGGATGACAAAAGCTCTTGAGGGGATAAGCAACAGAAAATTTATAGTCTTTCATCCTTCGTTCGGATACCTGGCTGATGATTACGGGCTGGAAATGTACTCGCTTGAGAAGGATGGAAAGCAGGCTACGCCTCAACGTCTCAGGGAGATGATAGACCTGGCCAGGCAGGAAGGAATAAAGGCCATCTTCTATCAAGCCGAGATTTCCGCAAGGCAGGCTGAGGCGTTTGCTGAGGAAATAGGTGGAAAGACAGTTATGCTTGCCCCACTGTCTCCCGACTATGTTGAGAATCTCGAGAAGATGGCGGAGACAATGGCTGAGGTGCTTAAATGATAAAAAAAAGCAGTTTAAATTCCAGGACTGCTGTCAGCATACAAAACATTTCTGTCTTTTATGGTGATGAATGTGCGCTTTCGGATGTGTGCCTTGACGTGGAAAAAGGCGACTATCTGGGAATTATAGGCCCTAATGGAGGCGGGAAAACAACGCTTTTAAAAGCTATGCTGGGACTTGTTCCAATAAGTACAGGAACCGTTGAAATTTATGGCAGAAAACGGGGACATACAGGGCGGCTGGTTGGTTATGTTCCGCAGATTACTTCACTTGAAAAAAACTTCCCGATTACCGTGCACGAAGTGGTGATGACCGGCAGGCTGTATCCCAGCCTTACTGTTTTTCACAAATACAGCACTGGTGACAACGACACTGTTGAAGAACTCCTTGACGGGGTGGGCATACTCAAGCTTAAAAACAGGCTTGTATCGCAGCTGTCCGGCGGTGAGTTCCAGAAGATGCTCATAGCAAGGGCTCTTGCTGTAAAGCCGCGACTGCTGCTGCTTGATGAGCCTACTGCAAGTGTAGATGCAAGTTCCAGAAGTCAGATATATGAACTTCTGGGAGAATTAAATGCCAATATGACAATTATTCTGGTGACCCACGACCTGGTTGCGGTATCGTCACAGCTTAAGTCACTTGCATGCCTTAACCGGAAACTTGTATATCATGGCGGTACGAAGATTGATGAAGAGGTTGTACAAAAGCTTTACGGCTGCCCCATTGACCTTATAGCTCACGGGGTACCCCACAGGGTGTTGAAAGAGCACGGAGAGGATGATTGACTTGATAATGGACATTTTCCGGTATCAGTTTATCTGCAACGCAGTTCTTGCCAGTATTATGGCAAGTATCGTATGCGGCATAATAGGTGTTGTGGTTGTTGAAAAAAAGCTGGTGATGATGAGCGGCGGGATAGCGCACACCTCTTATGGAGGAATCGGACTGGGTTATCTTCTGGGGTTTGAACCCATCCTTGGCGCTCTTATGCTGTCGATACTGGCATCACTGGGGATAGGTTACATAAAGAGGAACGGGAAAACACGGACCGATGTACTAATAGGCCTTTTCTGGTCACTGGGAATGGGACTTGGCATACTTTTTATTGCACTTGCGCCCGGGTATCCTCCCGACCTTGCTTCATATCTGTTTGGCAGCATCCTTTCTGTTACCATGTTGGATATTTACGTCATGGCTGCACTGACACTTTTTGTGGTGCTGGTTGTAATAATGCTGTTTAATTACTGGAAATCATACATGTTTGATGAGGAGTTTACCAATATACTCGGAATAAATACAGCCTTTCTGGAGTACCTGCTTTTTGTGCTGATAGCAATGTCGGTTATAGTGTTAATCCGTGTTGTAGGAATCATACTTGTTCTTGCGCTGTTCACAGCACCTACGGCAACAGCAGCACTGTTTACCAGAGGCCTTAAGGCAAGGATGGTGCTGTCTGCGGTGCTGGGCTGCCTCTTTTGTCTGGCAGGTTTAGCTGCATCATATATACTTAACACTGCTTCAGGAGCATCAATAATAATATTATCTGCAGTAATCTATGCCTTGTCAGGTATACTATCCCGGGGAAACAGGAAAAAAGCCTTAAAAAAGGAACAGGCCTTAAGCGAACAGGGCTTGAAGGCCTGATTCATCTATACAAGCCCTATAAGCCTTACTAATGTGGCAACCAGAAAGCATACTGCCATCCCGGCTATTGTGGGTACAAGGAAAGAAACCAGCGTCCATTTATTGCTTTTGGTTTCTTTTCGTATTGTCCACAGTGTGGTTCCGCATGGAAAGTGCATAAGTGAAAACAGCATGACACATATGCCTGTAAGCCAGGTCCAACCGTTATTGATAAGCAGATGCCTCAACTCTTCAAGGCTTTCCAGTTCAAGCATGGAGCCTGTAGCCATATAGCTCATAATAATTATCGGCACCACAATCTCATTTGCCGGGAGTCCCAGAATGAAGGCCAGTATGATGTATCCATCCATTCCCAGCAGCCTGCCGAAGGGATCCAGGAACCCTGCGGTGTAGGTAAGAAGGCTGGTGTCCCCAATTGTGACGTTTGCCATCAGCCAGACAACCAGGCCTGCAGGTGCTGCAATCATTACTGCCCTTCCAAGAACAAAGAGTGTCCTGTCAAGTATAGAGCGCACAATTATTCTGACTGCCTGTGGCTTCCGGTATGGTGGGAGCTCCAGTGTGAATGAGGAAGGAAGCCCTTTTAATATGGTTTTTGAAAGCATCCTTGATACAAGCAGCGTCATTAGTATGCCTAACAGCACGGTTGCCGTAAGGGCAAGAGTG
>CAYYGK010000015.1:3205-9273 GCA_964471145.1 uncultured Eubacteriales bacterium
CCGGAATGCACCTCCCGCCGTTCCTCCTACAAATATGGTGCTTATTGCAATAAGGGTGGGGAATGCGCCACCATCCGAAGGGAAAGTTTGCTCCGCACAACGAGTAGATGGCCGACCAGTGTCTACTCGCCGTCAATAAAAATATGAAGGTCCTTCCCATCCCAAACGATTTTCTTGACCAGCAATCTTATCAAGGAGCGTTTTTCATGGATAGTCAAATGAGAAAAGTTATTTTTCAAACTGGACAGGATCTGAGTAATCATATCAACCTGGATTTCCTTACCGCCAACCAGGGTGATATCTTTTTGAAGCTGGTTTCGCTGTTCGGTCAGTTGACTGATGTTTCTGTCCAGTTCGGTAATCTTTGAGTTGACACGCTGGACAAAAGCCGAGCCGAGATTGCCATGGGACAGGGTATTGATGAGATTGTCTATTTCATCCGTATACTTTTTAATCTGTGTGCCGATTGTGGCAAGTGAATTTTCCCGAACCTGTCCCTGTAAGTCATTTTTCAGTTTTTCTAAAAGCTTATAGATGTTTGAGTTTTCATCTGTATATTGGATTAAATACTCACATACCATGTCATCCGCCTGTTGACCGTTGATGTTCTGACAGTTACACAGTTCCAGACCACCGCACATTTTACTGTTGCATATATAGTCAAAGAGATCATTGTTACTGCTGCTGCGAACTTTGGAAAACATTCTGTTGCCGCATTTGCTACAGAAAATCAAGCCGGACAGCAGCGAATAATCATTATGTATTTTTGATGGTTTTTTACCATCAGGCTTGTTTTGCTCCAGGATGTTCTGAACAGACACCCATTTTTTACCCAAGAAAATCCCCTTATGGCTGCCAATAGCAATAATCCAGCGTTCAATTGGCTGGCGGGGGGCATGTCTCTTTTTATAATCCCGTTTATTATAGGAGAGCAAACCCAGTTTGTCCGAGCAATCCTTTTCTTTAAAGCATACGTCGGCATTCTGCTCAGTAAAATATTCCAGTGCATCTTTGTCCGCAATACAGTAAACAGGATTCTGAAGAATTTCCTTAATGCCCAGCCGGGAATAGAACTTACCCGTTCGTGATTTGATGTTCTGCTTGATCAGGTACTTACTCACTCCGGAGACACTATGAAGCTCCAGATATTTTTCAAACATGGCTTCAACTGTGGAAATCTCAGCAGGGTTAATTTTAAGCTTGCAGGAGGATTTGACCTTACCGTTGATAATAATCTCCTGTGCCCTTTCAGAAGTAAAGCCAGTGGGGGTTGTTCCTCCCAGCCAGCGCCCTGTTCTTGCCAGCATCATCATATTGTCACCGACACGCTCTGCGATAGTCTCCCGTTCTAATTGGGCAAATACCGAAGCAATATACATCATAGCCTTGCCCATGGGCTTTGAGGTATCGAATTCTTCTTTGATGCAGACAAAGGATATTTCCCGATCATTCAAATCCTCAATCAGTGCTGAAAAGTCACTTACATTACGGCTGATACGGTCAAGCCTGTAGCACACCACATAATCAAACTTTTTGAGCTTGATATCCTTGATCATTTTTTGAAATTGAGGTCTGTCGGTATTTTTAGCGGAGAAGCCCTCATCCTCATACACAGTAATATCGTCATCGGTTACCCCTGAAAACTTTTCAAATATGTACTGCCTGCACATTCCAATCTGGTTCTCAATGGACTCACCCTTGCCGGTATAAACGGATTTACGGCTGTAGATTGCAACTTTCAAAAGCATTCACCTTCTTCCGTATTATAGGCAAAACAAAAAATGATAATTACCTCATTTCTATTATAATGAAGTGGAATCCTTTTGTAAATTGTAACAAGGATATTTAATAGAAATTCAATCAGTATATTGAGAAATTATCTCAACTGAGTTGTATTTGTTATGATTTTTGGGTATAATGTAGAGAGTGCTTTGCGAAATTATATGCAATTCCCAAGGAGGGTTATATATGCTGATAAATTTTGTATTTGAGAATTTCCGTTCCTTTAAGAATAAAACCCGGCTAAGTATGGAGGCAGGAGCACAGAGAACTTTGGATAGAAACCTTATTCGAAAAAACAAACTCCGCATTCTTCCCTCTGCTGTCATATATGGAGCAAATGCAAGTGGAAAGTCCAATATTATTATGTCACTGGCAATAATGAAGGAGATCGTCTTGCAAGGCTCTCTTGATGTTTCTTCAGCTGATTTAATCAATTTGGAACTGTACCCGTTTGCACACAGCCCGGAACAAAACCCCATGCTGTTTGAAGTGGAGTTTATAAACGAGGAATCTCGTTTTTTGTATTCATTCGAAGTACAAACCAAGTCATTCGACAAGGACAAACGACAGATTTTATCCGAAAAACTGTGGATAAGAAATAATAAGACATTAATTCAGGTTTTTGAGCGCAGCCTGCACCGAGTAGATATAAAACGGGATAAAAAAGTGCTGTCTCTTATACAGTATAACGAAAAGCTGCTAGCAGAATTTGAAAACAAGATCAACAAAAATCTTGACCCGGGCGAACTGTTTTTAACACATGCGTTTAAAACTATTATCAGTAGCGAAATTGCAGATAGAGTAATTGATTTCTTTAAAAACAAGCTGATTGTTGTAAGTGATTTTACTCTAAAGAAAACGAATCTGACATTATCTGTTGCCGATATACCGGACAAGGATTTTCTGGCATGGAATAAAACTTTGGATGGCTTTGTGAAAAATGCAGATTTTGGTCCACAGAGAATCCTGTTTCAATCACAGAAATCGGAAGAAGAGCATTCTACCGACATGGAGCTTGTTTCTATATATAAAACAGGCATGCGGGATGTAATGGTCCCTGCTGAATTGATGGAATCAAGAGGAACTCTGAAGCTATTGGATTTTGCCATTCCATTTGAGAGTCTGTTCACAAAGGGAGGCATATTTGCACTCGATGAGTTTGATGCGGCAATCCATCCGGAATTGATTAAGGGTATTATCGCTTTATTTAATGATCAATCTGTAAATAAAGCCGGAGCACAGCTGATTTTTACTACACATAACCCAATATACCTTAACAACAAGATATTCCGGCGGGATCAAATCAGATTTGTAGAAAAAGACAAGGACACTTTTGAAAGTACTATTTATTCACTGGCTGATTTTGGCTCCACTGACGTCAGGAATGATCATAACTATCTCTTAAATTATTTTAAAGGAAAATACGGTACACTTCCGTATATAGACTTTTCCAAGCTTTTTGCAAAGGGAAAAAGGGAGGGAGACTAGTGTATCGTAAAACTTATTTTTGCGTCTGTGAGGGGCGGCAGGAGGAAATGTATTTAAAGCATCTTGCCTTTCTGCTAAAAAAATTTCCGGAACGTGTTGTTACTTTTAATACGATATGTGGTTTGCCAGAAAGGCTAGAGAAGAACTACACAGAATATGATAACGCAGCCCTATTTGATTATGATTTCAAGGAAGAGGAATTTTGCAGAAACATAATGATTTGTGATAAGCTCCAACGGAAAAGCAGGAAAGGAAAAGGGAAAAACGTTTATCATGCATACAGCAATGTAAATATAGACTTATGGTTTATACTTCATAAAGAGAATTATAATAAACCTGTTGCTTTTAACAATGCTTATGTTACCGATGTACGAAGATTATATGGACTAAACCTGGAGGCAGATATTAAAGAAAAGGCCAACCTTGATAAAATACTAAAACAAATTACACTGGAAGATGTAAAGCTGGCCATAAGACGTGCCGACCAAATTCGTGTCGGTAAATTAGAAGCTGACTGTTTTATGGTAGGTACTACATCGTGCTATGGCAATCCGGATTTCTCTCTCCATGATTTTTTGAAAATTGTATTGCAGGATTGTGGGGAACTGTAAAATTAGCCTGGTAGAGTATATTTGAAAGATTTTATTAGATCAACATCATCCGAATATGGCTAATTAATGAATATTCACACTAAGGTATTAAATATAGGCACACCCAAATAAGAATCCTTATGCTCCTTTGATTATTATGGTAATTAATAACAATTAGTAAGACACCTCACTATCTCTCTTCGAAAACTGAATAGGTGTATTAGGACATATTGGTACGGTCATAAAATGAAGTAATCGCCTATGATGTCGGAAGGAGGGAGGGCATGAGAAAGAACCATGTTCATAATATTGTAGTACATAATGAGGAAAATACAGATTTTCAAACCCTCTCCGACAAGGTGAACGAGTTCCACGTTGAGGTGATTGAACGCAGACTCAATCAGATGAATATAACGCTAGATAAGAAAATCTCCATTATAGATAAAATCATCACAAACTTAAAATCACGTGAGATTAACGGCATCATCAAATAAGTCTTTGTGGGACCGCCATACATGATAGGGTGGGTTTGATATTTGAGATTTTAATGTGAGCTTTTCTGTTTCTTTTTTTCGTCAGCCCCGTGGAACAAATTTGTTTCTCTTTGTGTGGTGGTGCAAAACGGCCGTTGCAGGGAACAAAGACGTTTGTTATTATGGCGATAATCCTTTCCCTTGGGGAGTTGATAATACGGCACCCTATCACACCTGCTGCATTGCAGCCGAATCCCATGCACATGGTCAGAGCCTGTTTGCCGTGCGCACATGCCTTCTTGAAGAAGTTATCAAGATTGAATGCGACCCTTGGAAGATATCCCAGGTCTTCCAGCAGTGTGAACAGCGGGAAGAATATTGCCATGGGAGGCAGCATAACCGATATAACCCATGCCAGCGTCCGGTAAACCCCCAAAACCAGAATACCATGCAGCCATTCCGGAGAACCAAGTGTAATGAAAAAATCAGACAGAACCGCTTCAATACCAAACAGGAAACCTGCAATGATACTTGAGGGCACATTCGCCCCGGAAATGGTTAACCAGAATACAAGCGCCAGTACTCCCATCATGATTGGAATACCGAATACCCTTGATGTAATTATGCTGTCTATTTTTCTGTCCGTACGGGTATAGTTCTGATTTTTAAACGTTACGGCGCCTTTGCATATCTCCTCGGCTGTGCAAACGATACTGGATACTACCCTGTCCCTTAGCCTGTCTGGTTCTATACCGTTATCCTCAAGGTGTTTCCGGGCTGACAGAAGGGCATCATTCACACTGTTTTCCTGCAGCAGATCAAACCCCAGATATCTGCACAGCGATTCAAGTATGACAGGCTCTCCATCCAGTAGCTTCAAAGCAATCCAGCGGTTGCTGATACTGCTGCATGCAAGCCCCGATATGCTTTTTTCTAGTATAGACAAGGCATCTTCTACTGCGTTTTCATACATAACATGCAAGGATTTTGGGGAATAATCCTCTTGTGAAACGTTATGTACTGCATCCATAAGCTGATTTAGACCCCTGCCGTTTCGTGCATTAGTTGCAACCACCGGTACGCCAAGGCGTTCTGAAACTTTGCTGCAGTCAATGCTGATCCCTTTTCTTTTTGCTTCATCGATAAGGTTTACACATACTACCACCCTGCTTGTCATCTCAATTGTCTGGATTACGAGATTTAAGTTTCTCTCAAGACAGGTTGCATCTGTAACGACCACAGTGGTATCAGGTTTCCCAAAGCATACAAAATCCCTGGCTACTTCCTCTTCGATCGAATCAGACATAAGAGAATACGTCCCCGGAAGGTCAACCATTATAAAGTTGGTGCCTTTATGCCTGTACCTGCCCTGTGCATTTGTAACAGTCTTGCCCGGCCAGTTCCCCGTATGCTGATTAAGTCCGGTGAGGCTGTTGAAGACAGTGCTTTTTCCAACATTAGGATTTCCTGCAAGCGCAATAACTCTGTCATCAGGTGAAGTACACACAACATGCATCCGGGCATCAAAAATGCCTGTGCCTGTTGACTGCTTAGTCAGACCCATAATCCATTCCCTCCCCGATGTACTTTTCATAGGGCTGGACCATAATACCGTGTGCCTCTTCCGAACGCAGTGCAATGACGGTTCCTCTGATAAAATATGCAGTGGGGTCGCCTGAGGGGCTTTTTTGAAGCGCTTCAACCTGTGTATCCGGTATAAGGCCAAGGTCAAGCA
>CAYYGK010000015.1:9283-23290 GCA_964471145.1 uncultured Eubacteriales bacterium
CCTGGCATTTCCCTGTGTCAAGAGTCTCTTCACTTTACCGGAGTTTCCGGTGGAAAGCATGCTTAACGGAATAAAATCATCTCTCATTTTTAACCCTCCTAAAAGTCTTATGTATGTTGTTTTATTCAAATCAATAAGCCGCATGCAATTATTTTTCCCTAGACCAATATATGAAAAATATTATTAAGGTGTTACGCATATATTGATTATGGTGAAGGGATGTGACTGGGGATGGAAGACAAGCAGGATTTTCATACTGTACGGGGATACCAGCTTTTAAACAGGGACAACAGGCTTCTTACGCCTGCCATGGAAGACTATCTGGAGATGATTTACCGCAAAAGCCTGCAGCAGGGGTATATACGCATAAATGCACTGTCAGAGCTTTTAAACGTCACTCCTTCTTCTTCAACAAAAATGGTTCAAAAGCTTGCCCGGCTGAGGCTTATAGATTACAGAAAGTACGGTATAGTTATGCTTACCGAAAAAGGAAGAGCTCTGGGAGAGTTTTTGCTTCAAAGGCATAATATTATTGAAAGGTTCCTTAAGACAATAGGGATTGACGGCAGCGTGCTGGCTGAAACAGAGCTTATAGAACACAACGTGGGCAAAAACACGCTTCACAGGATAGACATATTGAACAGGTTTTTTGAAAACAACCCGGATGTTTTAGACCGGCTGAAAGACTATTTCAAGACCTTCGGAACAAATACCGCAGAAGAATGATTTCCTGTAAGGGGTACCTGTCCTGCCACAGCAAGCAGCAGCCTTCTTTCAACCTCAAACCAGTTTATCAGTTTCCACCAGTTGAGTATAAATTCCCTGCGTCTGTATGTGTAGTCCAGGTAGTAGGCATGCTCCCATACATCACATACTAATATCGGTATACCGCTCCACTGAGTCAGATTCTGGTGTTTTCCGGCCTGAAGTATCTCCAAATGGCCCCATGTGGGCTGCCAGGAGAGTACGCCCCAACCGGAGGCTTCCACTTTTTCGGTGGCGGCTACAAACTGCTCCCTGAAGGCATTAAAGCTGCTGAAGTATTCATTTATTCTAAACATGGTCCGGGGGCCGGGTATGCCTCCTGTTTCCAGGGGATTCATCACAGTCCAGTATATGCTGTGCAGTATATGCCCCGAGCCGTTAAAAGCCAGCTGGTTTTCCCAGTATTGAATGAACTCAAAGTCACCTGTTTTCCTTGACTCCACCAGTTTGTCTTCAGCCCTGTTGAGCCTGTCGACATAACCCTTGTGAAGTACATTGTGGTGTATGCGGAGCGACCTTGCACTTATCACCGGTTCCAGTGCGTTTACGGGATAGGAAAGGGGAGGCAGGCGGTGCTGTCCCGGAGGCACCATATCAATATGCATAATACCGTTTCCTTTCACTTCTTCATGGTATATTCTATTATACATGAGCATGCTTTGTGCAAATTTCGCTTCACTGGCTGGTTGCAGGTCTTATCTAAGTATGAAGTTGGCCAGTGTAAAACTCTCGGCAATTGATGCGATTATATCCTTTCTTCCTGCTCTTGTATAGAATCCGTTAAACCTGCCGTTGTATACGAATAGACCTGTAAGATAGTTATAACGCTCAACAGAGAGTCTGCGATCCTCTATGGTGGGCATATTCATAACGGGAATGTCGCACAGTTCCTGTACTATGTACAGGTTTTGTGCGGCATTTGAAACAAGGCTTTTCCATTTGCCGCTGTCACAGTGCTTTCCCAGGTATACTCCGTGAGCTCCGAAACTGTCCAGTGGCTTTATCACAAGTTTCTCCCGGTTATGCAGTGCATAACGGGCTGTTTTTTCATCATCAATTACTGCCGTAAAGGGAACATGCCTCCTTATAAACTCACGCTGTTTTGTGTCAAGAAAGCCGGAAGCTGTTTCATCATGCAGCAGAGCAAATATTCTCTTGTTGTGGATTATCTGAGATTTAAAGCTGCCCACAACACATACGGCACCATCCATGTATGCGTTTATGAAATCCTTTACACTGTCAAGGTTGTCAATTATTCTGGCTGTGGTTGCTCTTCTATAGACCAGCCCGACTTTTTTCTCCCTGTAATAAAGGCTGCCCTTCCTGTACGAGAGTTCACGGGGGTCGCAGATAAATGCATCCATGCCCCTTTGTTTCATCCTGTTCATAAATACCTTGAACTCACTGACAATACCCTCTCCTTCAAAGTCCACAATGGCTGTTGCAGGTGCAAGGTCTTCTTTTCTGCTGCAAAACTTACTGTAGCAACCAATCAGAACATCAATCCACGAATCAATCATTTCATAGTCATAAACCATGCCTGTATCAATTACGCCCTCAAGTGCGGAGGACTCTTTGAATATTCGGTAAAGCTCCCTTGACTCGTTCATGCTTGATGCACCGTCACCGTTGATCTCACAGAACCTGAAATTGTCGTTGTAATGGTAAAAGATATCATATCTTGCAATAGGGAAGTTTGACGGATACCCTGTATCCGCAAGTATAAGATCTTCTATAGCAGCAGGGAATGAGAATTCTTTTCTAAAACCTGTATTGTTTATGTATTCTTCTATTACCCTGTCCAGGATACCGGTCATTGTGCCTGCAAGGGCTTTAAACCTTTTTAGGTCCTCCTGTGTATAAAACATGGGCTGGTATAGGAACTCAACAGGTTTTCCCTTATACCATGCGGTGGACTGCTCAACCTTTTTACTGATATTCAAATAATCACTGATGCAGCCTTCAGGATTCAAACGCACCTTTGCTTCAAACATTTCAAAAAGTTCAGCAGCATGCAATGCCGTCACACCTCCCCGTATAGTCCCTTGCGTCTGTTATACACCACTTGAGTGCCTTAAGCTTGCCTTCATTCAGTTTTTGGAGGGTTACGTCCCTGGGCCTTTGTCTTCTTTCAAACATGCACTGCACTATTGAAAGGAAATTCTTCTCGCAGCAGGGCAGCCCATTCCTTGCCATACACAGTAGTTCTGTGACAAAATCTGAAAGACAGCTTTCCCCTATTTGAGCATGCCAGCCCCTTGACAGTATGTCCTGTGATATGTATTCCATTTCTTCACTGTTGAAGCAAACAGCTTTTTCAAACAGCGTGTTAAGGTTCTTTAAGCTGTACAAAAGACCCTTCCAGAATGCACAGTATGCTAAATTATAAGGGTAAGGGAGGCTGTCGCCCATGCGTATTTCCAAATAGGTCCTTGTGCGTACGTTAAAGAAGTACATTGAAAGTATATGGTTTATTTCACCGTCAGTGAAAGAAAGACCCTGTATATCAGCCAGAGCTGTCTTTCCCGTAAAGCGCAGATCATCACCTTCAGGTACGATTATTGGAGGACTGTCAAGAATGCAGCGCGCATACTTTTCATATCCGAACCCGCCTTCAAACGCACCTTTCACATTCCCGCACCTGTCATTGTCGCAGTTATCCCATATATGTCTCCTTATACTTCCACCCCTGCACACACTGCCCTCAAAAAACGGGGTATTATCAAACATGAAATAGACAACAGGGCAGAGGAAGGATATTACCCGGAATTTTTTGATATAGTCTTCTTCGCTGCTGTAGTCCAAAGATACCTGGGTGGATGCCGTGCCTTTCATCATATTATGTGCTAACGGCTGAGTATTACTGAAATAGTCATACATGTATCTGTACCTTTCTTTTGGCAGCAGGCACAGATTTTTTATACTGCTTTGCGGATGATACCCTGTTGCAATAAGAGCTTTGCCCCTTTTGTCAAGCAGCGGAACAATGTCATTTAGAAAATCAAGGTATGCCCTTTCAATGCTGCCGATGCATTTGAGCGGAACTATGTCCACTTCAAGCTGTCCTCCCGGTTCAAGGCTTATGGATGCCAGATTCTTTTTCATATTTAAGATATGATCTCCGGAGCTTTGAACGCTCCAGCCCCTGGCAATCAATTCCTCAAGAATTGGTTCAATGCCGCCGGTTCCCTGGTAAGGCACTGATTCGAGCGTATTTCTATCCACCACCAGGTGTTCCATTTCCAGGCCGATTTTGAAAAGGGTTCTGTCCTTTTCGCCTCTCCGGAAATAACCGGCAAGTTTTTGAATCCTGTTTTTGTATGTCATTATCCGCTCTCCAGTCTGTTATACGCATATGAGTATATTTTCACTCATATGATAATATACCAATGAATAATAGAAGTATAACACTTTCATGATGTGATTGCATATTTGACAAAGAAAACATCATCGAATATCATGTATAAAGGTCATATTAGATGGAAAAATATAGATGGAATCAAGCCAATCTTAAGATTGGCTTGAACGATGTTAAGAAAAAAATTACACGGGAGGCCGGTATGACAATTTATAATAAAAAGCAGCAGAAGATAGCACGGAGCATTCATGTGGAGACGCAGAGAAGCACCTGGAAGGACTGGAAGTGGCACTTAAAGCACTCCATAACCACTATTGATACATTTGAAAAACTTCTCGGCATAAAATTTGAACCGGAGGAGAGAAAACAGCTGGAGGATACTATTGCAGTTTTCCCGCTGTCCATAACACCCTATTATCTTTCTCTGATAGATGAAACAGACTACAGGAACGACCCTGTTTATAAACAGGCATTTCCTGCGGTGGCGGAAACAAAAGTATGCAGGCATGAAATGACCGACCCCCTTGCAGAGGACGAGGACAGTCCTGTTGAGGGAATAACCCACAGGTATCCAGACCGTGTGCTCTTCCATGTTACAAGCATGTGTTCCATGTACTGCAGACACTGTACCCGGAAAAGGAAAGTAGGGGACAGGGACACTACACCAGGAAAGAAGGTTTTGGAAGAAGGAATCAGGTACATAAGAAACACTCCCCGCGTAAGGGATGTTCTCATTTCAGGGGGGGACCCTTTTCTGCTTTCGGATGAGAAACTGGACTGGATACTTACCGAACTGGATGACATACCGCATGTGGAGGTTGTAAGGATAGGCACAAGAACGCCTGTGGTACTGCCATACAGGATAACGGATGACCTTGTCGATATGCTGAAAAAGCACCATCCTATATGGGTTAATACACATTTCAACCATCCGAGGGAAATAACCGCTTCGTCAAAAGAGGCTTTGAGAAAGCTTGCAGACGCAGGGATACCCCTGGGCAACCAGTCTGTTCTTCTTGCCGGAGTAAATGACTGCCCGAAGATAATGAAGGCGCTGGTTCACAAGCTGATAGCCAACAGGGTAAGGCCGTACTATTTTTACCAGTGTGACCTGTCGGAGGGGCTGGAACACTTCAGGACCCCGGTAGGCAAGGGGGTTGAGATAATGGAGAGCCTTATAGGTCATACCAGCGGGTTTGCTGTACCCGTTTATGTTATAGATGCCCCTGGGGGAGGGGGCAAGATAAGGGTGATGCCCAACTACCTTATTTCATGGTCTGCAAACAAGGTGGTGCTGAGAAATTACGAGGGTGTCATTACAACATACAGGGAACCCGACAGCTATGACAACAGTTTCTGTGAAGAGAACTGCAGCGGGTGCGGGGAAGAACGTAAACTCAACGGTGCATCCGAATACAAGGCCATAGGTATTGAAAGGCTGCTGTCGGCAGAGGAGGAGAATGTCTCGCTCATTCCGGAGAATACCGCAAGGATAGAGAGGAGAGAAAATGGCGGACAGGATTGAAACACTCGACAGGTCAACCGTACAGCACGGCAGGGAAAACGACAGGATATATCTTATCAGGCTTTCCGAACAGGATCTTCCCGAAATAGTGGGAAAAATGCATAACCTGGCCGTTTCAAAAGGATACGGAAAGATATTTGTAAAGGTTCCGCAGCATGCACAAGACCTGTTCCTCGATGACGGATATGAACGAGAGGCAGGGATACCCGGTTTCTTTGGAGGCAGGGAGGATGCTGTATTCATGGGGAAATTTCTAAAAAATGAGAGAAAGGAAGACCCGTTAAGGGAGGAAACAAAAAAGGTTCTGGAAACTGCTATGGGCAGAAAGCAGGTTGAAAGCACAGCACTGGAGAGCGGGTTTGAATTTACTGAGTGTATCCCTGAAGATGCTGAGGAAATCGCATCCATTTACCGCAGGGTTTTCAGTACCTATCCGTTTCCGATAGATGAAGCAGGCTATATTGAAAAAACCATGCAGCAGCACACTGAATATTACGGTGTAAGACACAATGGGTCTTTTGTTTCACTTTCGTCAGCCGAAATGTATCCGGAGTATGAATGTGTTGAAATGACCGACTTTGCGACGCTTCCAGCCTACAGGGGAAAAAAGCTTGCGCTGTATCAGCTTTTTGCAATGGGGGGAAAGATGAGTTCATGCGGCTATATTACGGCATACACAATTGCAAGAGCACTTTCATACGGCATGAATATTACTTTTGCAAGAGCGGGGTATGAATATGGGGGAACCCTTGTAAATAACACAAACATAGCAGGACGGCTTGAGAGCATGAACATCTGGTACAGGATACTTAGCCCGGGGATACAATAATGCAGGATTACACCCTTGCCTCCACAAACCACTTTTCGTCTTCAAGCCAAAGGAAGGTTTCCCTGCCGCTTATGTGGCATTTATACCTTATTCCCTGCCCTCCTGCTTTAAGGGAAGCAGCGTGCCTTATGTCCAGCACCCTGTCCACATGAAACCTGCGTCCGTCTTCGCATATGACTGAAAGCGGAAGCTTGACACCCTCCTTTGTGAACCTTACTATTACGTCTACAAAAACTTTCCGGGCCATTTAAATCACCTCTAAACTATTACAGCGAACCCCTGAAAAACGACACCGGGTGAATAATGTTTTCTTCTGCGGGGTTGGCGTTGAGCGGCGGCTCACGCAGAAGCAGTGCCCTCTGCACGGAATAGTGGCCGAAGCGTCTCCTTATTTTGTCGATGCTGTGGTCAAGGAGCTGGCGGTTTATTCTCCTGTTGTCCGGGAAGAGTGAGAGCTGTATGTACTCATCCGCTGTAACCAGGCCGGTTACGCGCACACCCAGAAGCCTTATGTTCTTAGACCAGTTCCACACCCGGTTGAATATGCGCAGGGCATTTTCCGCTATCTCGGATGAAATATTGGTATAGCAGCCTGCCTGTCCCTGCCTTTCCACGTATGAAAGGTCGTCCGCTCTTATGCATATCTGTACTGTTCTGCCTTTCAGGTTGTGTCTCCTGAGCCGTTCTCCCACACTGTCGGACAGAACATAGAACAGTATCTTTGCGTCCTCTGTGCACACAAGATCCCTTGGGGTGGTAAGGGAGTTTCCTATGCCCTTGACAGGCGGTTCATTATTAAATTTTTGCACGGGGGAGCCGTCCTGCCCGTTTGCAAAGGCCCACAGCACTCCGCCCCATTTCCCGAGAAGGGATATGAGAAACCCGGAGGGAGCCCGGGCAAGGTCTCCTATAGTATGTATGCCAACCCTGTTGAGCTTTCTTCCTGTTGCGCGCCCCACATACAGCAGTTTCCGCGCAGGAAGGTGCCATATTTTCTCTCTGAACCCTTCTTTGTCTATGACGGTCACTGCATCCGGCTTTTTCATGTCCGAACCCAGTTTTGCGAATATCCTGTTGAAGCTTACACCGACTGATGCCGTAATCCCGAGCTCATCCCTGATCCTGTGCCTGATCTTTTCGGCTATGACAACCCCGCTTCCGAAAAGTTTTGAGCTTTGGGTTACATCAAGCCAGCATTCATCTATGCCAAACGGCTCTACAAGGTCGGTGTAGCTGCGGTATATGTCCGTTGCAAGGGATGAAAACCGCAGGTATCGGGAATAGCCGGGAGAGACCACCACAAGCCCCGGACATTTGTTCCGTGCCTTCCATATCGCCTCACCTGTTGATACGCCGTATGCCTTTGCCATATAGTTTTTTGCCAGCACAATGCCATGCCTTGTGGACTGGGAACCGCAAACTGCCACAGGCTTGTTCCTGAGCTCAGGGTTGTACAGGCATTCAACACTTGCATAAAAGTTGTTAAGGTCGCTGTGAAGAATCACACGTTCCATTTTCGCCTCCAACGAACATATGTTTATAAATATATTATATGCAGACTGTTGTGAAAAATCAAGTATTAAAAATTTCCTTTTCAAAAGCTTTTTTAAAGCTGCCTCAAGTGCGCCGGGGAAAGGATAATCAGATATGCAAGGAATGATGAAAGTTTCTTGACTTTGCAGGCAGGAAAGCATGACTGTTGTCAGGGCCTGCAGGCTTTTACCTTTGATATTGTCCTGTTCCTGACTTCTTCTATCCTGAATACCATGCCTTCGTATTCAATAACAGGATTTTCGTTTTCGTATGGTATTCTCCCCAGCTGTGCTATAAGGAAACCGTTTAATGTCTCATAACTGTCGGACGGGAATTTGATGTCAAGGTAGTCCTGCAGGTCGTCAAGTCTTACCTGTCCGTTAAGCATGTATGTATTGCTGTCTATTCTCCGGATTTCCTCCACAACTACATCGTACTCATCAAAGATGCTGCCCATTATCTCTTCTATCAGGTCCTCCATTGTTACCAGCCCTGCCGTTCCTCCGTATTCGTCAAGCACGATGGCTATGTGGGTTTTCTTATTCTTAAGCTCCCTGAAAAGGCGGTCGGCTGTCATG
This sequence comes from uncultured Eubacteriales bacterium, assembly GCA_964471145.1. Classification (GTDB taxonomy): domain Bacteria; phylum Bacillota; class Clostridia; order Acetivibrionales; family STF1-152; genus CAYYGK01. The sequence continues at coordinate 17,872 of CAYYGK010000015.1, forward strand.
GACTCCGGAACAAAATATGCCGGACGGAGTATGTTTTTTAGCTGAAAGGGCTTTTCATTATTTTCGTGAAGTACAGGGATAAGGTCTTTAGCATGCAGTATTCCGGTAATGTTGTCGATGGAACCTTCATATACGGGTATGCGGGTAAAACCTTCTTCACTTATGACATTTAGCACCACATCAAGAGGAGAATCTGAGGGGATGCCTACGATTTCTGTCCTGTAAGTCATCACCCTGGAAACGGTGGTGTCATCAAACTCAAATATATTCTCTATCATTTTTCTTTCATCTTTCCTTATGGCACCCCTTTCACCTCCGGTATCCACCATGTGCATTATTTCCTCTTCGGTGATTTTCCTGGAGGTCTCTTTCGGGTTTCCGCCAAGCAGTTTGACTACGGTATTTGTACTTGCGGTAAGCAGTGATATGAAAGGTGAAGCTATGATTGAAAGGAACCTTAAGGGGCGGGCTGCTTTCATTGATATGCTCTCATACTTCTGGAGGGCGAGCCTCTTGGGTACAAGCTCACCAAATACCAGTGTCAGGAATGTAAGGAGTGAGACAACCAGTACAATGGATATACCATTTGCTACTGTTGTAGAAATCGGGATGCCTGCAGACAGCAGCCATCCTGCCACAACACCCGAAAAACTCCGGGAAGCCGAAGCGCTGGCAAGGAAACCTGCAAGGGTTATACCCACCTGTATGGTGGCAAGGAATCTGCTTGGATGCTCAAGGAAGCGCATCAGTGTTGCGGCCTGTCCTTTGCCCTCCCTGGTCATTTTTTGTATCTTGCCGGGGTTAAGAGAAATAACTGCTATTTCCGAGGCAGCAAAAAAAGCATTAAATGCAACAAGCAAAAAGATAAAAAAGAGATTGAGAACAGTATTCATATATATGAGCGTTAAGGCTCTATTACTCACCATCCTTTTCAAGTGAAGTACTGCCCTTGTGTATCATATCCTTAACGGTTCTGTTCTTCATTATGCCAGCCATTACGTTTTTAAGTATCAGAACAATGACAGGCCCCAGCAGCAAACCAAAAAATCCAAAAACCTTAAGCCCTATATACATGCCCATAAGGGTAAACAGCGGGTATATGCCAATCTGCCCGCCCACTATTTTAGGCTCCATAAGCTGCCTTACTATTACCACTATCACATATATTACAAGAAGGGATATTCCTAACGGCAGATTCCCGGCGATAAGCATTTCATAAAGCCCCCATGGTATCAGAACCGTCCCTGTTCCCAGGATGGGAAGGGCATCAATGATTCCCGTCAGGAAAGCCATAAGCAGCGAATACCTTATACCTATGATGGTAAACCCTAAAAACAGCTGGGTCATTGTTATCGATATTATTATGAGCTGTGCACGCAGGTAGCCCAGCAATGCTGAAAACAGGTCATGACGCAGGGCATCCGCCTTTTCCAGCCACTCCCCTGGCAGCTGTCTGTTGATAAAATCCATAATTTTGTCCCGGTCACCTGCGATGAAAAACGTTGCAAGAATGGTCACTACTGTAAAGACTATAGCTTCAGGTATTGATACCGCAGTGGCAACAGCACCCTTTAATATTGAATTGAACAAGTCAACCAGTGAGTTGGAAATTTTAGAGACAACCGCTCCCAGATTGTCTGTTATCTGTACCGGAAGCCAGTTATAGAAGTCATTTCCTGTTGCAATAAGTGATTCCAGGTTCTCCTCAAACTGCTCATAGTAATGCGGGAGCATTTTTGCAAGTGAGACCAATTGGTTTACAAGTGTGAATATCAAAAAAACAAAAAGAGTCCCCAGTACCAGGAAAACAAGCAGCAGGCATATAATAGCAGCCACCTTGCGTGACATTTTCAGTCTCTTTACAAATACTTTTATAAGCGGTTCTATAAGGGAGGCAAGAATCAGTGCAATCAAAAAGGGTATCACATAGTATAAAAGCTTATATGCTACAATTACCGCAGCTATTATCCCTGCCACTATCAGAAGCTTTTTCCCAAGTTCCCTGTAATCAATTTTTGTATTATCAAACATTGATATCCCGCCCATATCAAAGTGTGATTGCCTGTTACCATTATACAGTTAATGCACTCTGATTTCCAGTATAATAACTCAACGAGCTGAAAGAAAGGTACAATTCTTTACGGATTTTACCAATACACATAAGGCATTGGTATGTCAAAACGCTTAAGGTTCACAAATACCATCTTCATAGTATTATCACCTCAATATCAAGTATCTTGCATAACAGCTTCATATCCTCCGCAACATTCTCCCATACAACGCTGTAGTGGTGGGGTACTCCTTCTTCAACTATTCTGTATATCATATCCAGTACGGGAGTATCAAACCTCACATTTACCATAACCCCTTTCACGGCTTTTTTTGTAGGTATGGCGGTTCCGTTTGCTATAAACAGCTTGTATACACCCCCTATTTTTGACATGCGGGCAATGGTGACATTTCCTGGTTTCAGGGTACTCTCAAATACAGCACCCTGTCCTGCAAGCGGGTGATTGCTCAGTAAAAGTTCACTGTTGGGATCCTTGAGGCTTGCGGCCGCCTGCCCGCAGTGCCATAGAAGGGCTGTGTTTTTATCTTCGTCAATACTTATCAAATCACACATAAATGTGACTTTTTGCGTCAGATATTTTTGGATGAGCATTGTAATAGTAGTGTCCACATCACTTTCACACCCTATAATGAATCCTTTATCTGCAAACCTTGATAAAACTGCGCATGGCGTGTACCTGAGCTGGCCCAGTTCAGGCCAGCATTTCAGTGATATTGCATTGAACCCCTGCTCTTCTATGAACTCATTCATTGCCATATAAAGCCTGCTGTGATTATTAAGATACCCTTCCGGCAAGTCAACCGAATCCACCGTTCTTTCAATAGATTTTGAGTCCTGTTCCACAAGTTTTGCATCCATTCCTTCAGCCCTGTCAAGCAATAATTTTAAGTCAAATTCCTCCATCCTTATCCCAAACTTCTGCCTTATCAATGTCTCATCAAAAGTCGAGCTGTAAAATCCTGTAGGTCTATATCCAAACAGGCCAAGGTACGTGCTTCTTAGCTTTTTAATACAGTCATATACCTTGATATAATTTGATATTTGTTTTTCAACCCTCTTTTCAGTATGATTGCCATACACAAAGTGACAGGGTGAACCTGTCCTGTTAAGTGCAGCCGCATTCATTGTGGCTGCTACAAGGCTGTTTGCCATAAGCCTTCCTCCGTCAAACAAAGGCTCACGGGGAGCCCAAATTATAAGCGGAACTCTCAGTTCCTCTGCAAGATAGGTGGCTGCGTAATCCCCTGTAAAAGCACCGATTAGAAATATGACAATGTCAGCCCCTTCTTTTTTAAAAACACTCGTAACGTCCTGAACATCTTTATTGTTGACTGCAGGCTTATCCAGCTTTATCAGATTAATGTTTTTAAACACTTTAAAAATCCATTTTGAGTATTCGTTATGCCTTTTTTCAGGCAATTCCACGGGCCATCTTCCTGATACCATGGTAACAAACCCCACGTTAAGCTTTTCCAATTCCATTTAAAGTCCTCCCTTTACATATTAATACCTGTTTTCCGACCCTGAAAGCCTTATTATATCTTTAACAACTTCCTTCAGCTTTTCTTGTGCGTATTTCGCCACCATCCAGGAATGGGCCTTGTGTTCGAGGGTGTCTAGTCCTTCCTTGTAATAATCCATATATTTATGCCTGAGCAGTGTGCCGAAATTAATTTTGGTAATACCCGTCCTGACAGCTTGCTTTACATCATCATCATGAATACCTGTGGCCCCGTGAAGCACCAGAGGAATATCAGTTACCTCTCTGATATCTTTAAGTATATCAAGCCTTACATTGGGTCTGCCTTTGTAAAATCCATGTGCGTTTCCTATTCCCACCGCAAGCAGGTCAGGCCGGCAACCATTGATAAATTCTTTGACATCCTTTACATTGGCAATGTTCTTGTTTTGCTTTGAATTTCCAACATCATCAAGCCTGAGAAGCTCACCCACCTCAGCCTCAACAGATACTCCTACAGCATGGGCAGCCTTGATGACCTCATTTGTTTTTATTATATTTTTTTTTATTGTCTCCCTTGAACAGTCAAGCATAACAGACGTAAAACCCAGTTTTATGGCTTTCATGCAGTTTTCAAAGGTATCACCGTGGTCTAAGTGTATTGCTATCGGAACAGCAGCATTTTTTGCAAAATATCTGCAGACCTTTGAACACCATTCCATACCATAATAGTGTATGTTGGCTACATACATAGCCAGCATAACCGGAGAGCGTGTCTCCCCGGCGGCTTCACACACCGCCCTTATCATGTCGTAATTACCGCCCTGTATGTTGATTGCGGGTACGGCATACCCTTTCTTCTGTGCTTCAAATACCAGTTCTTTGCTTGTTGCAAGCGGCATAACCATCATCTCCAGTCGTTTTAAGTCTTATCACAATCTTGCCTTCCATATTTTTTTACTCCACACTATATTCATTATTCTGTCATATCAGAATAGTGTACCAACACATTAACTACATTGACTTACTTAAATTGTACATATAAAATGAAGAATAGTGAATACACTGAATTGTCGCATGTATGCACAATATTGCCACTTGGAGGTTTTCATATGATAGACATATCGGGACATTTAAGGCGTTACCGCCTGGAATGCGGATACCAGGACAATGATAACTATGTTACGGTTAACTGCTGCGGCTATCAGAAATTTATGACAAAAAATTTTACAAGACTCAGGGAAAAAGGACGTAAAGACTATCAGATAATATATGTGACAAAAGGGTCGGGGCATTATAAACTGGATGATCAGATAAGAAAGGTTACTGAAGGACACCTTGTGATTTATCATCCGGGGGAACAGCAGCACTATACATATTATTACGAAGATTCTCCGGAGGCATATTGGATTCATTTTACAGGGTATGGAGCATACGACTGCCTTGAAAAGTGCGGACTGCACAACATGCATTCATACTATATAGGTCCTGGCAACACGTGCATAAATCTGTATAAAAGTATAATGTATGAGCTTCAAATAAAGAGGCCATTACATGAACAGATGTCAAACGCTGCCTTTCTTGAACTTATCGCCCATATGGCAAGGCTGTATGCGGAAAACAGGGATTCCTCAAGGAATGCCCGTAATGAAAATCTCCAAAAAGTCATAGAATATCTGCATTCCAATTATTCTGCAGATACAGGCATTAACCATCTGGCAAATTTATGCAATCTCAGTTCATATAGATTTATACATAACTTTAAAAAGCTTACCGGCATGCCGCCTATTAAATACCTTACATCAATCCGTATAGACAAGGCTAAAGAGCTTCTGCTAAGCTCTTCATTAAATATAACCGAAATTTCCGACATAACCGGTTATAGCAAT
>CAYYGK010000016.1:0-12290 GCA_964471145.1 uncultured Eubacteriales bacterium
TCTTCTGCCCTACCTGAATACAAGAAGGGTCGCCAGGGCGGGGGGAGTAATTGGAGGGGGTCTGCTCTGTCTTATGGCCCTGATGGTAAGTTTCTCAATATACCTCTTCAGGGGCAGCATACAGGATGCCGACTTTCCAATGCTTGCAGTTATACGTCTAAACAGCAGCACAGCTGCGGCATTGTATACATTCATTTTATGGATCGCAATGCTGCTTTCAGGAATTACGGCGGGGTTGTGCCTTGTTCAGAAACTTGCCGCATGGCTTAAGCTAAAGAGTACGGTATATGCTTCTGTGATAATGTGTGCTGCTGCCATACCTGTTTCATGCCTTGGCTTTTCAAGGCTTATAGGGGCTGTGTATCCTGTATTCGGGTGCCTGGGGCTGTTTATGGTGGTGCTCATAATAGCCGGCTGGTTAAAATCTGCGTTTACCCGTTCCCGCAATCTTCATTTTTAAGGAACAGATTTATTAATATAATGCCAAAACCCGGGATATATATGCTAAAATATATGTACCGGGGTAGTTTTTGCTGCCCGGCAGGAGGTATTGCGGCATTTGGGTACAAAAGACAAGAATTCAGGCAGTGGGGGCTTTTTCAGGGCTGTACTGTTTCTTATGTTGTCACTTGTTGTTATGGCGGCAGCTATTCTGGCCTATTTTAAAAGCAGGGATATGGACCTTGAGAACATGGAGTTCAAGGAGGTGTTCGCAGGGCTTGTTTCAGGGGCAGAACCAACTGAGAAAGAGTCTGAAGGAATTAAAATCGATTTTGACCTGACGAATGATACATACCTTGGAACCTGCAGAGAATATGTAGTAATATACAGCAACGGCGAGATCGTTGGATATGACTTGAAGGGAAAGAAGGAATGGAAGATACAAAAAGAAATGTATCAGCCTTATGCGGCAGGTTCGGGGCAGTTTCTGGTTGTCGCAGACCTTAACGGTAAAGCTGTATGTGTTATAAATGGCAGGCAGCTGGTATGGGAAAAAGACCTTGAAAGTCCTGCGTTGAATGCATATGTAAATAAAAGCGGGTATGTTTCAGTTAATACATCTGCCGAGGGATATTCAGCAAGGGTTTTGGTTTTTGACCCGTACGGGGTGGAGATATTCAGAAGGAATTATGCCGGACGTTATGTATTTGCTTCGGCTGTATCTCCTGAAAACAGAGAAGTACTTGTAAATATGGTGGATACAGAAGGGTTAAAGGCACAGACAGGTTTCGAGTTTACCGATTTAATTGGGAATTTCATCGCCGGGATAAACCTGGATACAGATTGTATTCTCCCCTGTACCGGGTATATCGGGCAGGGATGTGTTGCTGCTGCGGGGCCATGTGTGGTGGCATGCTTTGATAGCAACAAAAAGATGATGTGGAGGAAAGAGTTCCCGCTGGTATACGGTTTTACCGCAGTTGATGGAGAAGTGATTGCAACAGCAGTGGCTGAAAGGGACGCACGAGGCACAAGTGTAAAAGTGAACGCCTATCTTTGCAGTGGTAAAACAGCCTGGTCGTATGATTTGGATGACAAGGTGACAGGAATGGATTCATATGAGGAAATCGTAGCGGTTAACACGGGCAGAGAGGTATTGTTCATAAGGAATGGAAAACTATTTGACAGATACTCATGCATGTGCGATATTATAGGCATATCTGTTATAAACAGAAGAAGGGCGGCTGTCATTACCCGGAAGGGCATAATGATACACCATATAAACAGCGGCCTCAGGTAGGCTGTATAGATGCGGGGGCATTGGAATGAATACTGCCGATGCAGTAGTAATACTTGTTATACTTGTGTTTGGAATAATAGGGCTGGCACACGGGTTTGTTGAGTCGGTGTTCAAGATACTGTCATTCTTTATCTCGGTGTTTGTAGCTCTTAAGTTTTATCCGGCAGTTGCAAATATCCTTATGAAGACATCGCTGTATCTATCCCTTCAGGCCTCAATAGAAAAAAATATACTAAAGTTGCTGCAAGAGGGCGAAAAGCAGGTTTCAAACACGGTAGGCAGTTTTATTGAAAGCCTTGCCCTGCCTCAGTTCATGAAAGATATGCTTGCCGGCGGCAGTAATACTGATTCTGTTTTAAACAACCAGGTGCAGATAGCAGAGAGCATAAGCATCAACCTTGCCACAATCATAATAAACATTTTAAGCGTCATACTGCTTTTTATAGCGGTACGCCTTTTGCTTATGCTTCTTAAATATATTTTTACCGGCCTTGCGAAGCTGCCTGTGCTCAAGCAGATGGACAGGGCTGCAGGATTTGCAGTGGGAATTGTTGAGGGCATACTTGTAGTATACCTGCTTATGGCTGTGCTTACGCTTTTTAGTTCGGCACAGTGGTTCAGCCAGATCCATAACGAATTGAACCGTTCCCTGCTTGCAGGATACCTTTATGAAAACAATATGCTGCTTAATGCCATATTTCCCCAATAACATACCCTGATTTAAAAACTGGACATTTAATGCGGGGAAGTAGTACAATGATATGCAGTTCGGTATTGTAAAAAGCCGGGTAAAAAAAATGAAAGGCTGTGAGTGGATATGAGAAGCGATACGGTTAAGAAAGGTATAGAGAGAGCGCCTCACAGGTCACTGTTCAAGGCTATGGGATATACCGATGAGGAGCTTTCAAGGCCTCTTATAGGAGTTGCCAATTCATGGAGTGAAATCATTCCTGGTCACATTCATCTTGATAAGATTGCAAAAGCTGTAAAAGCGGGCATAAGAATGGCGGGGGGAGTACCGATAGAATTCAATACAATAGGAGTTTGTGACGGTATTGCAATGGGGCATACGGGGATGAAATATTCTCTTGCGAGCAGGGAACTGATTGCAGATTCCTGTGAAACCATGGGACTGGCACACAGTTTTGACGGGATGGTATTTATACCCAACTGTGACAAGATAGTACCCGGTATGCTTATGGCTGCAGCAAGGATAAATGTTCCTTCGGTAGTTATAAGCGGGGGACCGATGCTTTCCGTCAAGAGAAAAGGGCGCTATCTTGACCTTAACAGTGTTTTTGAGGCGATCGGTTCTTTAAAGACCGGAAGCGTGACAGAGGAGCAGGTACTGGAGTTTGAAGATCATGCATGTCCGGGGTGTGGTTCATGCTCCGGGATGTTTACTGCCAATTCCATGAACTGCCTCACAGAGGCGCTGGGACTGGGACTTCCGGGAAATGGAACGATACCTGCGGTTTATGCTGAAAGAATAAGGCTTGCAAAGGCTGCAGGGATGAAGGTCATGGAGCTTGTTGAAAAAGATATAAAGCCATCGGACATACTGCTAAACGAAGCATTCGAAAACGCTCTTGCTGTTGATATGGCGCTGGGGTGCTCCACAAACTCGGTTCTTCATCTGCCTGCGATAGCCCATGAGGCTGGTGTAAAAATAGACCTTGACATAATTAACAATATAAGCGGCAGGGTGCCAAACCTGTGCAAGCTCTCCCCTGCGGGAGAACATCACATACAGGACCTTTATGCGGCCGGAGGCGTACAGGCGGTAATGAAGGAACTGGCATCAGGAGGACTTCTCCATATGGGCTTGATTACAAGCACTGCCCGAACAGTTGAAAAGAATATTGAAAGTGCGGAGGTAACAGACAGGGAAGTGATAAGGTGTTTAAGCGAGCCATACAGCAGTACAGGCGGTCTTGCCATTCTCAAAGGCAACATGGCACCTGACGGAGCAGTGGTTAAAAGGTCTGCAGTTGCGGATGAGATGCTGACTCACAGGGGGCCTGCAAGGATTTTTGATTCTGAAGATGACGCAATCCACGCCATATACAAGGGTGATATCAACAAGGGAGATGTTATCATCATAAGGTACGAGGGTCCCAGGGGGGGGCCTGGCATGAGGGAGATGCTAAGTCCTACTTCTGCTATAGCAGGCATGGGCCTGGACAAAGATGTGGCACTGATAACCGATGGAAGGTTTTCCGGCGCATCAAGGGGGGCTTCAATCGGGCATGTGTCACCCGAAGCAATGGAAGGAGGCCCTGTAGCTGTTATCAGAGAAGGAGACTTTATTAAGATAGACATACCTTCCGGCAGGCTTGATGTTGAACTTGATGACGGGGAAATAAAGCGCAGATTAAGAGAGTGGAAAGCTCCCCAACCCAGGATAACCACCGGATACCTTGGAAGGTATGCCAGGATGGTTACTTCTGCAAGCACCGGAGCAGTATTTGAATAGAATTTACAAAGGAGGCCAGGATGAAACTTACCGGAGCACAAGTACTTGTTGAATGTCTTAAGGAGCAGAATGTTGATACAATATTCGGATTTCCGGGAGGGGCCGTACTCAATATTTATGATGCCCTGTACCATGAAAGGGACAGCATAAGGCATATACTTACGTCTCATGAGCAGGGTGCTGCACACGCAGCCGATGGTTATGCCAGAATAACAGGAAAAGTGGGAGTATGCATAGCAACATCAGGCCCGGGAGCAACAAATCTGGTTACGGGCATAGCCACTGCATACATGGATTCCGTTCCGCTTGTTGCATTTACAGGGCAGGTGCCCACATCCCTTCTGGGAAAGGACTCATTCCAGGAGGTTGATATTACGGGGGTTACCATGCCGATTACAAAACACAACTATATAGTGAAGGATGTTGACAGGCTGGCTGACATTATAAGGGAGGCATTTGCAATTGCAAGAGAGGGAAGGCCTGGGCCGGTACTGATAGATGTATGCAAGGATATTACAGCAGCTGCAACAGAGTATGAATTCAGGAAAGCACAAGAGCCGCACAAACTGGACGTATGTGCCAGCCAATCTGATATAAAAAGAGCAGCCCAGGCAATAAACAGGTCACAAAAACCCCTGATACTCTCAGGGGGGGGTGTCTCCATATCCAGGGCAACAGATGAGGTAAAGGAGCTGGCAGAGAAAGCGGAGATTCCAGTAACTACTACACTAATGGGACTGGGTTCATTTTCTGGTACACATGACCTCTTTACAGGTCTTGTTGGCATGCATGGTTCCAGGACATCAAACGTCGCTGTAAAGGAGACAGACCTGTTCATAGCCATAGGGGCAAGGTTCAGCGACAGGGTAATAAGCGATGTGGATAAGTTTGCACCCAATGCTGAGATTATGCATATTGATATAGACCCTGCAGAAATCGGAAAGAATGTAGCCGTTAAGTATCCGCTTGTCGGAGACATAAAAAAGATATTAGAGCTTCTTGCTGCAGCTGTTGAAAAAAGGGAAAACACAGAATGGAAGAACAGCATTGTAAAGTGGAAAAAGGATCACCCCTTAAGATATAAGAAGAGCGGTTCATTGAAACCGCAGTATATAGTCGAAAGGATATATGAACTGACAAAGGGTGATGCAGTTATCACGACAGAGGTGGGACAGAACCAGCTCTGGGCCGCCCAGTGCTACAAGTATTCTTTCCCAAGGCAGTTCATATCATCCGGCGGGCTTGGAACAATGGGTTATGGGCTGGGAGCTTCTATAGGGGTGCAGATAGGAAGGATGGACAAGAAAGTCATTAACATAGCAGGTGACGGCAGCTTCAGGATGAACTGCACAGAGCTTGCAACAGCGGTGGAATACAAGCTCCCAATAATAATTGCTATACTTAACAACAGGGTACTTGGCATGGTAAGGCAGTGGCAGGAGCTGTTCTATGACCGCAGGTACTCCGCTACCACCATAGACAGGGCCACAAGCTTTTCGGGGCTTGCAGAGGCCTTCGGGGCTACAGGCATTGACGTGTACAAACCGGAGGAAGTTGATGATGCCATAAAGCGGGGACTTGAATCCAAAGACAAACCAGTGCTGATAAATTTTGAGATAGACAGGGATGACAAGGTGTTCCCGATAGTGCCTCCGGGTGCCCCCATAGATGAACTCATAGAGGAATGATACAGTAATCTTTGTTGGAGTTGAAGACAAGCAATGAAACCAAATAAGCGTGCTGCTGCATGGCTCACTGCTGCAGTTGTTGTAGCAGCAACGGCTGTGGTTATACTTTCCGGCATTGATAGTGGCAGTCAAAACTTTGAAAGAGAATTCAGCAGTCTGTGTTCCGCACTTGAGGAAGGATATTCTACAGCTGACACAAAAGAAAGGCAAAAGGATTCATATCACTATTTCCTGAACCGGGGGTTTGAAGCATTTGATTATCTAAAGGAAAAGGCTCAAACATCAGGTAAAGGAGTGATTACGGCTGAATGGCTGCTGTCGGATATCATAAGAATGCAGTGCGGGGATATCAATAGCATTCAAAAAGAGTATTGGATTACAGCTGCAAAAAATGACTGCTTCGGCAAAACAGGTCCCGGACAGGATTATCAAAACTGGTGTAGCATACCTGAAAACACAGTTTTGCAGATAACAGGAATTCTTCCACCTGATTGGCTTACATGCAGAATGGCTGCACCGATGGAAGATAAGAAGCATGTTAAAACAGACCATGTTGAGTTCTGGATAGAAAAACAGGATATATATTTCGGTCTGCGTGATGACAGCCCGCTGTCGTTCAGCTCTGTCAATGAAAAGGATGCAAGAGAGTATAATCATGTTATTAAAAGCACTCTGGAAAGAGGCGGGAAACCGGGCCTGGGAGAACAAGGAAAAATATTTGTTCATCCTTCGGCACACAGTAGTGTGGCAGGCCTTGCATATACTAATGATCTGGTAAGGCTTAAGAAGGATGATTGCGGAAAGGTCATAAGGTCCGGCGCATGGGTGCTCATTGAAAAAATACCCTTTTATTTTATCAATTCCCATAACATGGGATGGATAAGAGAAGAACACATAAGAGAAATAACAGAGGGCATGAGGCCTGCACAGGGATTCATTTCAGGGTGTAGTTTAATATATCAGGAACCGTCAAAGGATTCGGAAGTTCTGAACAGCAAATACCCTGAAATAAAAAGGCTAAAGGATGATCCTCTTGTCTGTGTTCACATAATTGACAGCAAAAACGGCTGGCATAAGGTAAGCGCAGGAGTGAACTCATTTACAGGGTGGATACCAGAAGAGGATGTGCATTTTACAATTACGGATGATGTGATGCGGATGGTTGTTAATCCGGAGAGTTACTGATGCTGTTATTTGGGACGGAGGCATTACCGATTACAGGGAAGCTGCCTATCCGTTCTACAGGCTTTGTTTTGGTGACTGCAGTATGGCGATTACTGCGAAGAACTCCCTGCTTGTTATGATGAATGAAACAAACTGCTACGAATACGGCATAGGACGAAGGGGAGCGCCTGTTAATCAAAACAGTATGAACTACCTGCTGAATGCTGAAAGACTCAGGTTCCGGGGCGAATATGCCTCCAACGGGTTTTACAGCGAGGAGGAACAGATAAACAAGACCGTAAGGGCTTTAAAATGTGCCGCGGTGATATTATTGATACTGTGACGGTTGAGCAGGATGACCATAAGAAGTATCTGTTCGAGCTTGAATTTAAAGATAAAAGTGTTTGTGTTGTAACCTATACTGACGAATATATTGAATTCAACGGGACATTTCACAAGCCGCTTGAGGCTCCGGCGCATCTGATTGGCAATTTATTTGCAGCATATTTTTAGTGCCAAAGTGCCAAAGTGCCAAAAAACACGCTTGACTTTTCCGGCCTTTTGTGCTAAGTTTATTATGCTGCTGAAAGAGGCCTTTTTTTTATGCCTTTATTATTAGACAGAAATACTTGCTTTTATATATACCGGAGGTGGACGACATGAGGGTGAAGATAACAATGGCGTGCTCGGAGTGCAAACAGAGAAACTACCATACAACCAAGGAGAAGAAGAACAACCCCGACAGGATTGAGCTTAAGAAGTACTGCAAATTCTGCAGTAAGCACACTGTTCATAAGGAAACAAAATAATCAAAATAATATAGACGGAGTTGTATATTATGGCTGCAGAAAAAGGTGGAAAACTTAAAGCAGGAAAGAAGATAGTAAAGCTGTTTAAGGAAATAAGGAGCGAGCTTAAAAAAGTTATTTGGCCAAACAGAGAACAGCTGACCAACAACACTATAACGGTGCTGCTTGCCTGTTTCCTGATTGGGATAATCATCTGGATAGCTGATTTCGTACTCAATCTGATTGTGCGGAACACACTGACCGGGTGAGAGGGTATGGTTTAGGGTTCAGGCTTCGGCTTGGAAGGAGGGCGGTTTATGCTTTCTGAAGAAAGCATTACGGATGATGCTCAATGGTATGTTGTACATACCTATTCCGGATACGAAAACAAGGTAAAGGCTAATATAGAAAAGATTGTGGAAAACAGAGACATGCAGGACTATATAGTTGATATTGTTGTGCCTATGGAGGAGCAGATAGAGATTAAGGAAGGAAAGAAGAAGGCAACCCTCAGGAAGGTATTTCCAGGCTATGTGCTGATTAAAATGGTCATGACTGATGAATCATGGTATATGGTCAGGAACACAAGAGGAGTGACAGGTTTTGTTGGTCCGGGGTCAAAACCCGTGCCCCTTTCGGAAGAAGAGATAAAATCAATGGGGGTTGAGGAGTTTGCTCCCATGCTTGATTATGAGGTAGGAGATAGTGTCAGGGTTATCTCAGGGCCTCTGGAGAATTTCATAGGAACAGTTGAGGAAATAAACCTTGAAAGGAAGAAAGTCAAGGCAATGGTTTCAATGTTCGGAAGGGACACCCCTGTAGAACTTGAACTTGCACAAATACAGAAGCTTTAGTGTTAAAACTGGGAGGTGGAAGCCAATGGCAAAAAAAGTGATAGGTTACGTGAAACTGCAGATACCTGCAGGAAAAGCTACTCCTGCTCCACCGGTAGGACCAGCGCTGGGACAGCATGGCATAAACATAATGGGGTTTTGCAAGGAATTCAATGAGAGGACTGCAAAGGAATCGGGGATGATAATTCCCGTTATAATAACTGTATACGCAGACAGATCCTTTACCTTCATAACCAAAACTCCCCCTGCTGCTGTACTTATCAAAAAGGCATGCAAGATTGATAGTGGTTCAGGTGTGCCTGACAAGGAGAAGGTTGCATCCATTTCAAAAGAGGATGTAGAAAAAATTGCCCAAACAAAGATGCAGGATCTTAATGCATCAAGTGTTGAATCTGCAATGAGGATGATAGCAGGTACGGCCAGGAGTATGGGAGTCATAGTAGAGGACTAGACGAAAAAGGAGTGCACACAGGTGGGAGGGATTAAAAAAAGATAATCCCGGCTATTTACCACGAAGGGAGTTTTATTAATGAAGAGAGGCAAAAAATACAAGGAGAATCTTAAACTGGTTGACAGGACTGCATTATACAGTGCGGATGAGGCTATGGATATACTCATCAAGGCAGCAAAGGCTAAATTTGACGAGACGGCGGAAGCGCATATCAGACTGGGTGTGGACTCAAGACATGCAGAGCAGCAGGTAAGAGGTGCGGTTGTGCTTCCCCACGGTACCGGCAAGACTGTTCGTGTACTGGCCTTTGCCAAGGGAGAAAAAGCTGAGGAGGCCGAGGCTGCAGGAGCTGATTTTGTAGGAGCGGAAGACCTTGTGGTAAAGATCCAGAATGACAACTGGCTTGATTTTGACATTGTGGTGGCAACACCTGACATGATGTCGGTGATAGGCAGATTGGGAAGGATTCTTGGGCCTAAAGGGCTTATGCCCAATCCCAAGGCGGGAACGGTCACCATGGATGTTGGAAAAGCCATCAGGGATATAAAGGCCGGTAAGATTGAGTACAGGCTTGACAAGACAAACATCATACATGTGCCGATAGGCAAGGTATCGTTTGGCGAAAAGAAACTGCTTGAGAATTTCAGAACACTGATGGAGACGATAATAAAGGCTAAACCGGCTTCTTCAAAAGGACAGTATCTGAGAAGCATAGTTGTTACCAGTACTATGGGACCGGGCATCAAGGTGCACCCTGCAAGGTTAATGGAACAGGATTAACTTTAAAGCCCTTTACAAACCACAGGTTTTGGTTTAATATAAATAATAGTAATTTGCATTGCTTTAGTAAGGAAATTGAATAATGAACACCACAGACAGCAGGTTCCCAGGGTATAATCGGTTCAGGCCGGCCTGCCGAGGTGATAGGATTTAACAGCCTCCGTATGTTCTGTAGTGTTACGGAGGTTTTGTTTTTGGAAAAGAAGTCAAGCGGCGGGGAGGTGTAAAGTTTGCCCAGTGAAAAGGTTCTTGAAAAGAAAAAACAGCAGGTGGAGGAGCTGGCGGAAAGGCTCAAGTCATCAAAGTCTGTCGTGCTTGCAGACTACAGAGGACTTACTGTTGAGCAGGATACGCAGCTTCGCAGAGCTCTGAGGGAAGAGGGAGTAACCTACAGCGTGGTTAAGAACAGCCTGACGAAATTTGCATTGCAAAAGTGCGGGTTTAACGAGCTTGAGAAATTTATTGAAGGCCCGATTTCAATCGCCACTCACCAGGAGGACCCTGTGGTACCTGCACGGTTGCTTGCAGAGTATGCAAAGAAATTTGAACATCTTGAGCTTAAGGCCGGAATAGTTGAAGGAGAGGTCATGGGATTTAACGCAATAAATTCCATAGCTTCGCTGCCTTCAAAGGAAGTACTCATTTCAAAAGTACTGGCCGGTTTGAATTCACCCATAGCCGGCTTTGTAAATGTTTTAAATGGAAACATAAGAGGGCTGGTAGTTGCTCTCAACGCTATTGCAGAAAAGAAGTCTTAAAAAGAAGTTAACAACAATTATTATTGGAGGTTTTCAATCATGGCAAGCGAAAAAGTAACAAAACTTATTGATGAAGTGAAGGAACTCACAGTTCTGGAGCTTTCCGAACTTGTTAAGGCACTTGAAGAAGAATTCGGGGTATCTGCGGCAGCTCCTGTAGCTGTGGCAGCAGCCGGGGGTGGAGGCGCTGAAGCCCAGGCCGAAGAAGAAAAGACAGAATTTGATGTTGTACTAAAGGAAATAGGTTCACAGAAAATAAAGGTCATCAAGGTTGTAAGGGAACTGACCGGCCTTGGACTAAAGGAAGCAAAAGAACTTGTTGACGGTGCTCCCAACACTGTAAAGGAAGCCGTTTCCAGGGAGGATGCGGAAGCAATGAGCGAAAAGCTAAAAGAAGTTGGTGCGGGTGTAGAAATCAAATAGTAATAAAAGAAAACAGGGCCTGCATGATGCAGGCCTTTTCTGTTATAATGGGAAAAATGTATGAAGAGATATTGGAAGCACAAATGAGTCTTGTGCTTGAGTTTTTGTCATATAAATATCCTTTCCACAAATATTACAGCAAAACAGGACTTCATGACAGGCAAACCGGAGAATTCATATTTGTCCAGCCATAGAAAATTTTCAGAAAAAAATTCAAATCTGGGCGTTGACAAGACATTTTTGCTATGTTAGAATTAAATACTGCGTAATTGCTCATCCTTGGGTACAGGTGGTTACTACGTGTCCGGGATGTACTACAGTTGAATATTTAAAAAGTTTACTGTTAATAATGTTTTAGTGGATATTAATGGATAGAATGTGCTTTGTACATAGGAGCGTAGTTTTATATTTAAAGCAATAAAACATATGTAAAGGTTCCGCAAAGGAACACTGTACCAGGCTGCTGTCAAAAAAGCAGTTGTTTATTATGTTCAGGGAAGTATTGCTCATTTTGCAGAGCAGCAGCAGAAAAAAGACAACAGCTATGAGGTGATGATTAATGGTGCATCCCATAAAAACGGGAAAAAACACTAGAATGAGCTACTCAAGAATCAAGGAAGTCCACGAAATGCCCGATCTTATAGAAATTCAAAAGAATTCGTACAACAATTTTCTTCAAAATGGTTTAAGAGAGGTTTTCAAGGATGTCTCCCCGATAACAGACTATACGGGGAACCTTATTCTTGAATTTGCAGATTACTCTCTCGAGGAAAATCCCAAATACTCGGTTGGCGAATGCAAGGAAAGGGACACCACCTATTCTGCTCCCTTAAAGGTAAAAGTGCGCCTTATTAATAAGGAAACGGGCGAGGTAAAAGAACAGGAAATATTCATGGGGGACTTCCCTCTTATGACCGAGAAGGGAACTTTTATAATCAACGGGGCTGAAAGGGTAATAGTGAGTCAGTTGGTAAGATCCCCTGGGATATACTATTCTTCCAAGCTCGACAAGACCGGAAAGCAACTGTATTCAGCAACGGTCATACCCAACAGGGGAGCATGGCTTGAATACGAGACTGATTCAAACGATATAATGTACGTAAGAATCGACAGGACACGAAAGCTGCCCATAACTGTCGTTCTGAGGGCACTGGGTTATGGTACCGA
>CAYYGK010000016.1:12300-23194 GCA_964471145.1 uncultured Eubacteriales bacterium
CTTGATATTACCAAGCTTCTGGGTGAGGGTGATAAAGTTGTTGCAACCATTCAGAAGGACAGCGCCAAGTCGGAAGAAGAGGGCCTTCTTGAAATATACAAGAGACTAAGACCGGGGGAACCGCCTACTGTTGAGAGCGCCAGATCCCTCATAGAGACGCTGTTTTTTGACCCGAAGCGTTATGACCTTGCAAAAGTAGGAAGATTCAAGTTCACAAAGAAGCTTTCTCTGGCTTCAAGGATAAGCGGGTATGTTGCTGCAGAAGACATAAAAGCCCCCGGCAACAAACAGATACTTGCCAAAAAGGGTGAACCCATAAGCAGACAAACAGCTCTTTCCATACAGAATGCAGGAATAAATGAGGTTTTGCTTGCAGTTGAAGACCACACTGTAAAGGTAATAGGAAACAAGACAGTAGACCTTGCTGCTCTAGTTGATTTTGACATATCAGACTTAAAAATCAGGGAAAAGGTAAGATACGTGATAATAAAGGAAATACTGACGGAGAATAAAACTGAAGAAGACATACGCTCAGCAGTTAAGCAGCGCATGGATGAACTGCTTCCCCGGCATATAACGGCGGATGACATTGTTTCATCAATAAATTACCTTGTCCATCTGAGTTATGGTGTGGGTTCGGTCGATGATATAGATCATCTTGGGAACAGGAGACTGCGTTCGGTGGGGGAACTGCTCCAGAACCAGTTCAGGATCGGACTTTCCAGGATGGAGAGGGTTGTACGTGAGAGAATGACCATACAGGATATTGATATAGTAACTCCCCAGGCACTTATAAACATAAGACCTGTGGCTGCTGCAATAAAGGAGTTTTTTGGCAGCAGTCAGCTGTCCCAGTTCATGGACCAGACCAACCCGCTGGCGGAACTAACGCATAAAAGGCGGCTGAGTGCGCTTGGACCGGGGGGGCTCAGCAGAGAAAGGGCCGGGTTTGAAGTACGTGATGTGCATCACTCACATTACGGCAGGATGTGCCCGATAGAAACACCTGAAGGGCCAAACATAGGGCTTATAGGCTCGCTGAGTACGTTTGCCCGCATTAATGAGTATGGATTTGTTGAGGCTCCATACAGGAAGGTGAACAGGGATAAAAAGGTTGTTACTGATGAGATTGAGTACCTTACAGCAGATGAAGAGGATGAATACCATATAGCGCAGGCAAACGAGCCTCTTGATAAGAACGGGTGGTTCGTTAACCAGAAGGTTAAGGGAAGATACCAGGAACACATAATGGAAGTTGAAAGAGATGACATTGATTTCATGGATGTATCTCCAAAACAGCTGGTGTCGGTTGCAACCTCAATGATACCATTCCTTGAAAATGATGACGCAAATCGCGCACTAATGGGTTCCAACATGCAAAGGCAGGCTGTTCCGCTGATACGGCCGGAAGCACCTCTTATAGGGACCGGGATAGAACACAAGGCGGCCAGCGACTCAGGTGTGGTCATTATTTCCAGAAGCACAGGAACGGTTGAAAAAATTTCTGCCGACAGAATCGTTGTAAAGAAAAAATCTGGTAAAAGAGACGAGTACAAGCTTCTTAAATACATACGTTCAAACCAGGGGACCTGCATTAACCAGAGGCCACTGGTGCGAGCGGGGGACAAGGTAAACAAAGGTGATGTCATTGCAGATGGCCCGTCTACTTCCAACGGTGAGATATCCCTTGGCAAGAATATACTGATAGGCTTTATGACGTGGGAGGGCTATAATTATGAGGATGCAATTCTAATAAGTGAAAAACTGGTAAAGGACGATGCTTTCACGTCTATACACATAGAAGAGTATGAAGCTGAAGCGCGAGACACAAAACTGGGACCCGAGGAAATCACAAGAGATATTCCCAATGTAAGTGACGAGTCACTCAAGGACCTTGACGAGCAGGGGATAATAAGGACAGGCGCAGAGGTCATCTCAGGAGATATTCTTGTTGGAAAGGTTACACCAAAAGGAGAGACAGAGCTTACAGCTGAAGAGAGGCTTCTCAGGGCCATATTTGGAGAAAAGGCCAGGGAGGTAAGGGATACTTCTCTCAGAGTACCCCACGGTGAACAGGGTATCATAGTTGACGTAAAGGTTTTCTCAAGGGAGCATGGAGATGAACTTCCTCCAGGCGTAAACCAGCTTGTAAGGGTATATATTGCACAGAAAAGGAAGATCTCTGTGGGAGACAAGATGGCGGGCAGGCATGGCAACAAGGGTGTAATATCAAGAATACTGCCGGAAGAGGATATGCCTTTTCTTCCCGATGGTACACCGCTTGAAATAGTGCTCAACCCTCTCGGAGTGCCATCAAGAATGAACATAGGTCAGGTGCTTGAGACACATCTGGGTTATGCAGCAAAAGTGCTGGGGTGGCATGTGGCAACTCCTGTTTTTGACGGAGCTAAGGAAGACGACATTATCAGAACACTGAAAAAGGCCGGGCTTCCTGAAAACGGACAGGTAACCCTTTATGACGGCAGGACCGGTGAGGCTTTTGACAACAAGGTTACCGTAGGTTATATGTATATGATGAAGCTGGCACACCTTGTGGATGATAAAATACATGCGCGTTCCACCGGACCTTACTCACTGGTTACACAGCAGCCTCTGGGTGGAAAGGCGCAGTTTGGCGGCCAGCGTTTCGGTGAGATGGAGGTTTGGGCGCTTGAGGCTTACGGTGCTGCATATACTCTGCAGGAAATACTCACCGTGAAGTCTGATGATGTGGTGGGAAGAGTCAAGACGTATGAATCTATCGTCAAGGGAGAAAACGTCCCTGAACCGGGCATACCTGAATCCTTCAAGGTCCTTATAAAGGAACTGCAGAGCCTTGCGCTTGATGTGAAGGTATTTACCGATGAGAGCCAGGAAATTGCAATAAAGGAATCTGCAGATGAGGATGAAGGCGATGATCTGGATGTGAATATTGAAGGCAGGGAAGACGAGTCGGACATAAGCTACGACAAAGATGGCTCTAGTGAAGCCGATATGGAAGACCTTGATATGGATGACGACGGAACCGGTCTTGATGAAAACATCGTAGAGAATCTTTTCCTGGAAACTGATGATGAAGATGGTGATGACGAAGAGGATGAGGACTACGATTCTGACGATACAGACGACGACCTGGATGAACTGCTTGATGAAGATGATGATGAGGAAGATGAATAGTCTTCAACACACCGAAAGGGGATTAATTAATGGCTGAACTTAACAATTTTGATTCCATAAGGATAGGTCTGACCTCCCCCGAGAAAATAAGGGAATGGTCCAGGGGGGAAGTCAAGAAACCTGAAACCATAAATTACAGAACATTAAAGCCTGAGCGTGACGGGTTATTCTGCGAAAGGATATTCGGGCCCCAGAAGGACTGGGAGTGTCACTGCGGCAAATACAAGAGGATACGCTATAAAGGGATTGTATGTGACCGCTGCGGTGTGGAGGTAACCCGTTCAAAGGTAAGAAGGGAAAGAATGGGGCATATTGAGCTTGCGGCACCTGTTTCACACATTTGGTATTTCAAGGGGATACCAAGCAGAATGGGCCTCATACTCGACATGTCACCCAGATCTCTCGAAAAAATTCTTTATTTTGCATCATATGTAGTAACAGATCCCGGACAGACACCCCTGTCCCCCAAACAGCTGCTGACAGAAAGGGAATACAGGGACAGTGTGGAAAAATTCGGATATAATTTCAGGGCAGGAATGGGAGCCGAGGCTGTAAAGGAGCTTTTGATGCAGATAGACCTGGATAAGCTTTCTTCCGAGATGAGGGCCCAGCTTAAGGAGACAACCGGGCAAAAAAGGATAAGGACCGTAAAAAGACTGGATGTTGTTGAAGCGTTCAGGAAATCGGGCAACTACCCGGAGTGGATGATACTGGAGGTTATTCCGGTAATCCCGCCGGAGCTTCGCCCCATGGTGCAGCTGGACGGGGGACGTTTTGCCACTTCCGACCTCAATGACCTGTACAGGAGGGTTATAAACAGAAACAACAGGTTAAAGCGCCTCCTTGATCTGGGAGCACCTGATATAATTGTACGCAATGAAAAGAGGATGCTGCAGGAGGCTGTTGATGCCCTTATAGACAATGGAAGAAGGGGAAGGGCTGTTACCGGACCAGGCAACAGGCCGCTTAAATCACTTTCAGACATGCTCAAAGGCAAGCAGGGCCGATTTCGTCAGAACCTTCTGGGCAAGAGGGTGGACTATTCCGGTCGTTCGGTTATTGTGGTAGGTCCGGAGCTGAAGATATACCAGTGCGGTCTTCCAAAGGAAATGGCCCTTGAGCTTTTCAAGCCGTTTGTAATGAAAAGACTGGTTAACCATGGGCTTGCGCACAACATAAAGAGTGCCAAGAGGATGGTAGAAAGGGTAAGGCCCGAGGTGTGGGATATACTTGAGCAGGTTATTAAGGAGCATCCTGTTCTGCTCAACCGTGCCCCCACTTTGCACAGGCTCGGGATTCAGGCATTTGAGCCGGTACTTGTTGAGGGAAGGGCGCTAAAGCTTCATCCGCTCGTCTGTACCGCATATAATGCAGATTTTGACGGGGACCAGATGGCTGTTCATGTTCCCCTTTCAGCAGAAGCACAGGCGGAGGCCAGGTTCCTTATGCTATCGGCAAACAACCTGCTCAAGCCGCAGGACGGCAAGCCTGTAACCGTTCCGACACAGGATATGGTACTGGGAACATATTATCTCACCATGGAAAAGAAAAACCAGAAAGGTGAAGGCAAGGTTTTCTCATCGACAGAAGAGGCACTGATGGCTTATGAGGATGGATGTGTAAGTCTTCATGCAAGGATAAAATTCAGGATGACAAAGGTCAAAAAAGGCAAGAAAATTTCGAGGCTGGTTGAAGCTACACCCGGCAAGCTCATATTCAACGAGGCCATACCTCAGGATCTTGGCATCGTGGACAGGAGTAACCCTGAAAAGGAGTTTTGCCTGGAGATTGACCACCTTGTGGATAGTGCAAGCCTGCGTGATATTATTGAAAGGTGCATCAGGGTTCATGGAACCACAAAGACCGCACTTGTGCTTGACAAGATAAAAAGCCTGGGATTCAAGTATTCCACAAAGGGTGCAATAACCATAGGAATAACAGATATGCTTATACCCAAAGTAAAGAAAAAGCACCTGGCAGAGACTGAAAAAAAGATAGAAGACATAGTCAGGCAGTATAAAAGAGGGCTTATCTCAAACGAAGAGCGGTATAACTCCGTCATTGAAGCATGGACTAAAGCGGTTGAGGACATAACGCATGCGCTGGTTGAAAACCTTGAAGAGTCAAATCCTCTGTATATGATGTCAAAGTCCGGAGCCAGGGGGAACATAAATCAGATAAGGCAGCTTGCAGGAATGAGGGGACTTATGGCAGATACATCGGGGCAGACACTTGAAATACCGATAAAAGCCAATTTCCGTGAGGGCCTGGACGTACTTGAGTACTTCATTTCAACACACGGAGCAAGGAAGGGGCTGGCGGATACTGCGCTCAGAACTGCCGACTCCGGCTATCTTACCAGAAGGCTTGTTGATGTCAGCCAGGATGTTATTGTAAGGGAAGAGGACTGCGGCACTGAAAACGGCATAAGCGTTTCTGATATAAGAGAAGGCAAAGAAATCATTGAGGTTCTAAAAGAGAGAATAATCGGAAGATATGCCGCTGAGGACATAGTTGACCCGTCAAGCAAAAAGACAATAGCAAAGCGCAACTCATTTATTACTGCGGATATGGCATCAAGAATTGAAAAAGCAGGCGTAAAGAAGCTAGTGATACGCTCAGTGCTGACATGTCACTCGGAGTATGGAGTGTGTGCAAAATGCTATGGGTCCGACCTTTCCACCAATACCAATGTTGATGTAGGAGAATCGGTTGGTATCATTGCAGCACAGTCAATAGGCGAACCGGGTACCCAGCTTACCATGAGGACCTTCCATACCGGGGGGGTTGCAGGTGATGACATCACACAGGGGCTTCCCCGTGTTGAGGAGCTTTTTGAGGCCAGGAAGCCAAAGGGGCTGGCCATAATATCTGAAATTGGCGGGAAAACCAGCCTGAACGAATCCAAGAAAAAGAGGGAAGTTGTTGTAACCGATGATGATGGTGAAAGCAAGAGCTACCTTATACCATACGGCTCCAGGATAAAGGTAAGTGACGGAGATGTCGTGGAACCTGGTGATGAACTTACCGAAGGGTCTGTAAACCCCCATGACATTCTTAAAATCAAGGGAGTTCAAAGCGTACAGAGCTATCTTCTTCAAGAGGTGCAGAAGGTATACAGAATGCAGGGCGTTGACATAAATGACAGACATATTGAAATTATCGTAAGGCAGATGATGAGAAAGTTTAAAATTGACGATGCGGGAGATACCGCACTGCTGCCCGGCGGTCTTGTGGATATGTTTGAGTTTGAGAAGGAAAACAGCAAGGCTTTGGAAAACGGGCTTGAACCGGCTTTGGGCAAAAGGGTGCTCCTTGGCATAACAAAGGCTTCACTTGCAACGGATTCGTTTCTGTCTGCCGCTTCATTCCAGGAGACCACAAGAGTACTGACAGAAGCTGCTATAAAGGGTAAAGTTGATCCCCTTGTAGGCCTTAAGGAGAATGTAATAATTGGAAAGCTTATACCCGCAGGAACAGGGATGAGCAGGTATAAGGATATTGAGGTATACTCGGAACTGAAAACCGGGACTGTAATTGAAGAAGAAGAACAGGAAGAAGTGCTTACGGTCTAGCTTCCGATGAATGCTTATATTTTCTTGACATACGTTTAATGCGGTGGTAAAATGATTCAGTGCGTTAAGGGATGCACATTAAAATGCAACCGGAACATGGAGGTTATGCGGTTTGGACGATATTCCACATAGTACCGGGGGAAGAACGGTTGGGATAAAACAGACTGTAAAAGCCGTTCAGAAGAACCGTTTAAGGCATGTTTGCATTGCAAAGGATGCAGACAGGAGAATAGTAGATGAACTGACGGAGCTCTGCAGAAAAAAAGGAATTTGTGTGGTTTATGCAGAGAGCATGAAACAACTTGGGAAAGAATGCGGAATCGATGTAGGAGCTTCCGCAGCAGGTTTTATAGAAGGCAGGGAACCGGATTAGTGATAGTTTATGGGGAGGTGAAAGGATGCCTACGTTTAATCAATTGGTTAGAAAAGGCAGGAAGGCAAGCGAGAAGAAAACCAATGCCCCCGCCTTGCAAAGGGGCTTTAATTCACTCAAGAAAAGACCTGTAGATATAAATTCACCCCAGAAGAGGGGTGTATGTACGGTAGTGAAGACCATAACACCCAAAAAGCCAAATTCCGCACTCAGGAAAGTTGCCAGGGTAAGGCTGACCAACGGCATAGAGGTAACAACATATATCCCGGGTATAGGTCACAACCTGCAGGAGCACAGTGTTGTCCTCATAAGGGGCGGAAGGGTGAAGGACCTGCCCGGTGTCAGATACCACATTATCAGGGGAACTCTTGATACGGCAGGGGTTACCGACCGGAGACAGGGAAGGTCGAAATATGGAACAAAAAAACCGAAATAGTGCACGATATAATTACGTTCAAAGGAGGTAGACCAGGTGCCGAGAAAGGGACATATTCCTAAAAGGGAGGTTTTGCCCGACCCGCTGTATGATGATATGGTTGTTACCAAGCTGGTTAACAATATTATGCTTGATGGCAAAAAAGGTCTGGCACAGAAAACATGCTATGGAGCATTCGATATTATAAAGGAAAAAACAGGCCGTGATCCGCTGGAGGTATTCAAGGAGGCGCTTAACAACGTAATGCCTGTTCTTGAAGTGAAGGCCAGGAGAGTCGGGGGAGCAACATATCAGGTTCCTATTGAGGTAAGGCCGGAAAGGCGGCAGACATTGGGTTTGAGGTGGATAGTAAGCAATGCGAAAGCCAGGGGAGAAAAAACCATGAGGGAAAGGCTCGCAAACGAGATACTTGATGCTACCAACAGCATGGGAGGAGCTTTCAAGAAGAAGGAAGACACCCACAAGATGGCTGACGCCAACAGGGCTTTTGCCCATTACAGGTGGTAATTGCAGCATCACTTGCGGAAGGAGGGGAGCTATGCCCAGGCAGTTTAGCTTAGAGGATACACGCAACATCGGGATAATGGCCCATATAGATGCAGGTAAGACTACAACTACAGAGAGGATTCTTTTTTATACAGGAAGACTTCATAAAATGGGTGAGGTGCATGAAGGCGCTGCAACCATGGACTGGATGGAGCAGGAGCAGGAGCGTGGGATTACAATTACTTCTGCTGCTACTACAGCTCAGTGGAGTGGAAAAAGGATTAATATCATAGATACGCCGGGGCACGTTGACTTCACTGTCGAAGTTGAGAGATCCTTAAGGGTTCTTGACGGTTCGGTGACTTTGTTCTGTGCAAAAGGCGGGGTGGAACCCCAGTCTGAGACAGTATGGAGACAGGCTGACAGGTACAATGTGCCAAGAATTGCATATGTAAACAAAATGGACATAATGGGAGCGGATTTTTTCAACTGCATTGACATGATGAAAGAAAGACTTAAGGCAAACGCAGTTCCAATACAGCTGCCCATCGGCAGCGAGGACAATTTTCAGGGCATAATTGACCTGGTTGCCGGAAAGGCATACTATTACCGTGATGACCTGGGCAATGTTATTGAAGAAACTGACATACCCCCGGACATGGCGGACATTGCTGAGAAGTACAGGCATGAGATGCTGGAAGCTGTTGCAGACCAGGACGAGGAATTACTTGAAAAGTATATTGAAGGTCATAAGCTAAGCCAGGAAGAAGTAAAGGCAGGCATAAGGAAGGCAACTTTGAATGTTGACATAATACCTGTGACATGCGGGTCTTCATACAAGAACAAGGGAGTACAGAAATTGCTGGATGCGGTTGTTGATTACATGCCGTCTCCGCTGGATGTTCCACCGATAAAGGGTGTAAGCATGGATGGTGAAAGTGAGATTGAAAGAAAAGCAGATGATACAGTGCCTTTTTCAGCTCTTGCTTTCAAAATAATGACAGACCCCTATGTCGGCAAGCTTTGTTTTTTCAGGGTTTATTCAGGAACGCTTGATACGGGCTCATATGTTCTCAATTCCACTAAGAACAAGAAAGAAAGAGTTGGTAGAATCCTGCAGATGCATGCAAACCACAGGGAAGAGCTGGACAAGGTGTATTCCGGGGATATAGCGGCTGCTGTCGGTATTAAGGATATCTCAACAGGGGATACCCTCTGCAATTCCAA
The DNA here is from genome assembly GCA_964471145.1 of uncultured Eubacteriales bacterium. GTDB lineage: Bacteria > Bacillota > Clostridia > Acetivibrionales > STF1-152 > CAYYGK01. The sequence goes on from CAYYGK010000016.1 coordinate 21,575, forward strand.
TAATCCGGTCATACTGGAATCAATGGAATTTCCCGAGCCTGTCATATCCATAGCTATTGAGCCCAGAACCAAGGCAGGACAGGAAAAAATGGCGATAGCACTGCAGAAACTTTCTGAGGAGGACCCCACATTCAAGGCCCGAACCGATACCGAGACAGGGCAGACTATAATAAGCGGTATGGGAGAGCTTCATCTTGAAATAATTGTTGACAGGATGCTTAGAGAATTCAAGGTTGAAGCCAATGTAGGAACACCTCAGGTTTCATACAAGGAAACCATAACGAAGCCCGTCAAGGCAGAGGGAAGGTTTGTCAGGCAGTCGGGTGGAAGAGGACAGTATGGACACTGCCTTATCGAGTTGGAACCCCTTGAGCCGGGTTCAGGGTATGTATTCGAGGACAGGATTGTGGGAGGAACAATACCCAAGGAGTATATTCCGGCGGTGGATGCAGGCATAAGGGATGCCATGAATACAGGTGTCATAGCCGGCTACCAGGTTATAGACATAAAAGCTGTGCTCTATGATGGGTCATTTCATGAGGTGGACTCCTCTGAAATGGCATTCAAGATTGCAGGTTCTATGGCATTCAAGGAAGGATGCAGAAAGGCATCACCGGTGCTGCTGGAGCCTATTATGAAGGTTGATGTTGTCATACCTGAAGAATACATGGGAGACGTAATGGGTGAGATTAATTCCAGGAGGGGACATATTGATGGAATGGAAAGCCGCGGCGGTGCCCAGGTCATATCGGCGCACGTGCCCCTTTCGGAAATGTTCGGGTATGCCACAAGGCTGCGTTCAAAAACCCAGGGAAGGGGAACATTTACTATGCAGTTCAGCAAGTACCAGCAGGTCTCTAAAAACCTGCAGGAGGCAATTTTGAAATAGTAAAGGCCGGGCAGGTACACCGGGGCTAAAGGTTGCCTGGAGTACTTTTAATATATGAGGCTGAGAAGGTTTAAACAAAATACAATGCAAGGAGGAGATAGTTGATGGCAAAAGCTAAATTTGAAAGAACCAAGCCGCATGTCAATATCGGAACAATTGGTCATGTAGACCATGGCAAGACAACTCTGACAGCAGCGATAACCAAGGTTATGGCGCTGCAGGATGTTACCAATGAGGTAAAGGCGTTTGATTCCATTGATGCAGCTCCGGAAGAGAAGGAGAGGGGTATAACGATAAGCACGGCCCACGTTGAGTATACCACGGAAAAAAGGCACTATGCGCATGTGGACTGCCCCGGACACGCAGACTATGTCAAGAACATGATAACCGGTGCCGCACAGATGGACGGTGCAATACTTGTGGTTTCGGCTGCGGACGGCCCGATGCCCCAGACCAGGGAGCACATACTGCTCGCACGTCAGGTTGGAGTACCCTACATAGTGGTATACCTCAACAAGACCGATATGGTAGATGATGAAGAGCTCATAGAGCTTGTTGAGATGGAGTTGAGGGAACTGCTGAGCGAGTACGAATTCCCAGGGGATGACATACCCATCGTAAAGGGTTCGGCACTTAAGGCCCTCGAATCGGATTCCACCGATATCGATGCGGATGAATACAAGTCAATCCTGGAGCTAATGGAGCAGGTGGACAGCTATATTCCTACTCCT
>CAYYGK010000017.1:0-6812 GCA_964471145.1 uncultured Eubacteriales bacterium
TGGTGAGATCCATTATGACAATATCAATATCTCGCCCAATTTGTTTTTCGAGCATCAAGAACTTTATTGACAGCTTCTTCATATTTGCTTCCGTCCCCATCCTGGTTATCGGGTTGCTCTGAGAGCGTGCCGGATTCTCTTGCATTCATAACAGATGCAAAGAATTTGTCAACATCGTTTACCACCTCAATGGGAACGTTGTTGTCCCTTTCAAGAACAGGGGATACATTGTCTTTGGCTTCCTGTGCCAGTTTTTCCATCAGGCTCCTGTTTTCAATATCCCTGTTGGCAGTTATATCATATGGAGAAACCTCTCCTGTCCGGATATCATATTTGGTGGGTGCTGCACCGCTTTGAAGTATCAGGAAGGATATTAAAAGCGTTAAAATACCTATCAGAGCCTTCTTAAAAGGTTTTTCCGCTACATATTTTTCAAACAGGCCGGTCTTATGCCTGTCCTTTTTACGCTTAAAAAGCATGGGGCTTACCTCCCTGAACCACTTTTATCCATATTCTCATATGCCTTGATAATCCTCTGGACCAGTTCATGCCTTACAACATCCTTTTCGGTAAGGTATACAAAGCTTATCCCGTTTATGCCTGAAAGCACCTGCTCTGCTTCCTTCAGTCCCGACTTCTTTTCCTCCGGCAGGTCGATCTGCGTAATATCACCTGTGACAACCGCTTTAGAGCCCACACCTATTCTTGTAAGGAACATTTTCATTTGTTCGGGCGTTGTATTCTGAGCTTCATCAAGTATTATAAATGACTCATCCAGTGTCCTTCCTCTCATGTAAGCAAGGGGCGCTATCTCAATCATACCTCTTTCAATATATTTCTGGTAGGTTTCCGCACCCATAAGCTCATACAGGGCATCATACAGCGGCCTTAAATACGGATCGACCTTGTTCTGCAGGTCCCCCGGCAGAAATCCGAGTTTTTCACCGGCTTCCACAGCAGGCCTTGTTAGAATTATCCTGCTTACTTCTCTGTTCTTGAATGCCGTAACCGCCATGGCTACTGCAAGAAATGTCTTTCCCGTGCCTGCAGGTCCTATACAAAATACTATATCCCTTTCAGCTATGGAATTTACATAAGCCTTTTGTCCGTAAGTTTTGGCGCGTATCTTCCTGCCCCTTGCGGTTAGACATATCATGTCCTTGAAATAGTCTCTTGCTTCAGTCATCCTGTCTTCCTTTATCAAATCTATCAAATAGTTAACATTCTGTTTTGTTATCATGTCTCCCTGCAAAGACATGTTCACAAGTTTTTTTATTACTTCATGTGCCTTTTGCACCTGTTTTCCTTCACCTGCAACCTTTATCTGTCCTTCCCTGCAAACCATATCAACATCAAATGCCTTTTCAATAATTATAATATTTTCATCGCATTTGCCGAATATGTTTATTGCATCTTCAAGTTTATCAAACTCCACTGTTTTTTCAATGATGTCTGTCAATCACTTTCCCCCAATCCTCTTCTCAATTCCTATGTCTTCAAGACACTCTATAACAACTGTTGCCTTTATACTGGCGTTTTCCCCTTCCTCAAAAACCACATCTGTTTCAATAATCTGAGCCGTTTGTGGAATACCTTTGAGAACTCTCCTGTATGCATTATCCCCTGCAATCATTCTTGCTTTTTCAGTTGTTACCTCTCTTTGTTGATCTATGTACTCCTCGTATGTGTTTACCGCTATCCCCAGCGGCAGTACCATGTTTTTTCCAATTTGCACTTTCCATTCTGATTCTGATTTAGAAAAGTTTTCATATCCGGGCATTCCTGACGGAATTTTTATTCTCCTCCCTAAAATATCAACATAGTATATGTTCTTCTTCCTGCCTGTGGGAATTTTTTCTATAATAAATGTTCCCGCCTCTGCTTCTCCCTCATACCATGTCCTTGCCTTTATTTCTGCAATTGCATGCACCAGCATTATTTCTCCTTCCTGCCTGCTGTTCTCCACTATTCCGGATACCAGCAGCTGACCTTTCTTAACGATATCACCGGGCCTTACTTTTTCCTGCCCTCTTTTTACCACCATGAACTCAATAAACCCGTCATTGCCTGCCAGAATATTGCATGGCTGATCATCCGGTACAATCTGCGGCGGCTTTGCCCTGATGCTTGTATGAATCAGGAGCCTGGTGCCTTTCAGCTCAACACCACACCATGACAGTTCATCCACCTCAAGCATCAGGCTGTTTGCAACCCGTTGGGTATCAATACCGTATTTTATGATGCCCTGGCTTATGCCCATACGCTGCAGAACAGTTTTAACCCTTCCGTTTATCTCCTTTTCCGTTCCCATTATCTCAATATCCCAAACAAACATTGCAAGCAGGTTGAAAACGACTATGAATAATATTATCCCTGCTGCAAATGTTTTTCTCTTCCTGTACCTGTACAGCAGGAACGGCAGTCCTCTCTTTTCATCTATCACAACCCTGCACCGGGACTTTCTTGTAACCGGTCTAATCCTTCTGAAATCTTTTATACTAAGCTGCATTCTTGCCTCATAAGCCCCTGTGCTTCTGATATCACAAAGCAGAATCTGCCTTCTGGTGCATATATTTATAAATTTCTCTACAAAACGTCCCTTGACTATAATAATAACATATCCCCTGATGTAATTCCATATCCTAATCATTCATCCCATCTCCTTAGTGCACTTATCTATCCCTCCAGTGAAAGTGAAGCTATAGTACCCGCAACCAGAACATCTTCAGAAGTGATTTCCTTAATGTGAAGTCCCTTTCCGCTTATGACAACCGACCCCTGGGCTGTGCTTACCCTTACCTTGTCTATGCCCATCTCTATGACAGCCTTGTAGTTTTCTACTACTATGCTCCTGTTTCCGAGCATAAATAACCTTGGCAAATCCAGCATTATTTCCCCTGGAAGCTCCATGATGTCTGTTGCTTTTTCTCGTATAACAATGCTTTTTTTCCTTCTCTTCCTGTATTTTTTATTCTTTCTGTTCCATTTCCTGATATGAACCCCACCCTGCTATTTTTTTGCCAGTTCGTATACATCCCCAAACTCATAACCTTTCTGCCTTGAACTCCTGATTATTTGCTCAAGGGCATGCGCATTGTCCCTGGATACGGCATGGAGCAGAAGCACCGCACCATTATGAAGGTTTTCCATCACTATCCTGTATGCATAATCCGACCCTCTGCTTTTGTCCCTGTGCCAGTCATCATATGCAAAACTCCAGAAAAGATTTACATATCCCAGCCTGCTTGTGACTTGAAGGCTTCTTTCGCTGTATTCGCCTTTAGGAGGCCTTAAGAACCGCATGTGTTTGTCGAATTTCTCATAAAACACCCTGTCAAGCCCCAGAATCTCTTCTTCTATCTGACTGCTGTCAAGCTGAGGAAGGCTGGGATGGTGTACAGTATGGTTTCCTACCGTATGGCCTTCCTCCACCATTCTCCTTACAAGGTCCTCGTGTTCTTTAAGGTACGGGCCTGTTATAAAGAAAGCTGCCTTTACCCTGTTCTTTCTGAGGGTATTCAGAATCAAAGTCGTGTATCCGTTTTCATAACCCTCATCAAATGTCAGGTATATTGTTTTCTGGGAGGTATCCCCATGATACAGGCCTCCATATTTTTTTAGCATCTGCGGAGCTCCCGGATCTGCATCCGGAAGCTGTCCGGGTCTTCGCCTCAGCCCCCAGCTGTAAATCATCTCTCCCCCCTGGCTCTGCGATAATGCCTGCTGGCAATCACTTCTCTTGCTTATCTCGATATCCAGGTCCAGTTCATCAAATCCTGAAGAGTATACACCACCCGGTATAAATACCGGACCGCCTTTTTTTATGCATCCTGCCAGCATCTGTGTGCAATACAAAATCGCCATCATTACAGGTAAAGCTCGTTTGAACACATGAAATCCTCCGTCAGCCGGAACATACCGGTAAGCTCTATTATATTGTATAGTTTTCAGGTGATAAAAATAACACAAAAACCGTAATATTTATGCGATACTTACACTACGGCAAAAAGCACCTTTTAAAGGTCTTTATTTAAGTACTAATCAACAGCTCTTGTAAGCATATCTGTCTTTACAACAGTGCCGTCATCCCGTACGGCTGGTATAATAAGACTGTTTGAAGTCTCTACCTTTACATTTACATAAGCACCTATCTCCTCTATCACGCCGCCTATCATCTTCAGGGAATGCTCCATTTTTTCAGGGTCGCCTATTGCCTTTATCACATAAGGAGCCACAGTCTGCCTGCCGTTTATCATTATATATGAATCAGATACAGACCTTATTTCAGTCATTGCTAAAACCCTTTCTTCACTGACCGAAATTGCCTGTGCATCGGCAGCACGCAGTTCGTTAACAACAAAAAGTATATCCTCATCCCTTACATTGAACAGCTTGCCGTCTTCAATTGTGATAATAAGCCCGGGGCCTTTTACCGGCTCCATTCCTGCAAACACCCTTGTCTGCATCAGCCTGTTCTGGAGTTCCTTCCTGAAGGCTTCCTCATCGTTTCCCACAGACTCCATCAGGTCATTTGCTTCCTTGAGCTCCTGCAGTCTTGCAAGCAGGCTGTTGTTTTTATTCTGGAGCTGAATTATTTCATCCTTCAGCTGGTCCATCCTCTTGTTCTCATAGAGCGCCAGTCTCTCATTGTTGTTAAGGCTCTTGTACTGCCATGCCAGCATCAATCCCAGAATTATGCATATCATAGTTATCGCTGCTGTTCTTGCAGCTCTATCCAGCTTCATTGTCTACCACCTCAAGCATATCAATATAGTCTTCAAGGTTTTTTTCTCCTGTTTTGAAAGCAGGTACTTCCACTTTCCTAGTAAACCTTATATCAACCTTTATCCTGTCTCTTATCATATATGCAAGCTGTTCACTGTTTTTCAGGGCCCTGTTGAGCCTGTCGGGATTACCAATGACATGAATCCTGTAAGGCACGGCATATTTCCTCCAGTTAATGCGTATTGTAGGTCCTGCACATATCTGTTCGCTGGTAGCAATTATTCTCTCACCGTTTATTGATATGGCCTGGGCTCCGGCAATCTTCAAATCATTAAGTATTGCCTTTATGTCCGAGTCATGTATTACAAGCAGACCCATCTCTGTTGTCTGCCTTGCTGCAGCATCATCCATGTTTATTATAAGGCCGGGGCCGGTAACATCTACAAGTCCGGCATTCATTCTCATCTGCTGGATGTCCCCGAAAAGTTGCTCCAGGTATATGTCCTTTTGCTGGCGAATGAACAGCTTTTCAAGTTCAGAGGTTCTTTTCATTTCGGATGATATCTCTGCCTCAAGAGCAGCATTTTTCTCCCTGAGCCTGTCTATGCTCTTTATCATTTGCTGAATTTCATCGCTTTTATCAGTACCTGAAGGTTCTGTTTTGTTAACCCCCCTGAACTGCATGGAAGCAACTATCCCCAGCATCACAAATGCGGTGAAGATAATCAGTCTGCTGCTTTTTTTATTCATTCCAGACCACATAAACCATTTACTCTGCATATATATAATTGTACTTTGAATGAGTGCTGAATTCAAGCTTATTGATTTGTAAAGAAACGGATTTTTTCTGCAAATATGCCTGTAAGCTCTTCCGCAAACTCCTGTGTACTCCCCTCCCCTGTTACATTAAACGCAGGTCTGTCATTATCGGGCGCTATCAGCACCCAGCCCTTTTTACTCTGAATCTTTATGCCTTCCAGTGTTTGCACTGCCTGTCTGCCCTGCTCCTCTATAAGTCTCCTCATGACAACACCCTTCATATTGCCCGGACAACTGACCTGCATTCTGCTCATATGGATCCGGGGCAACATGTCTACTGCTTTACTCAGTTTTATGCTGTTCTGTCTTAAATAATCCATTACCAAAAGCAGACAGGAAGCCGGATCTGTAAAAAGAAGCTGTGTATTGTATGTTTTCCCTTTTGCCGTCTTTTCTGCCAGGGTATTTATAACTTCTTCCATTGAATCCTTTGTCCTGATGATACTGCAGTTTCCCTCCGATGCCATGCTTTCCAGTATGCTGCTTGCAGAAACAGGTGCTGCAACAATGCCTTTTTTATTCTCTTTAAGCAGTATATAAGACACAAGCGCATTTAGTGTTTCACCCTCAACACACCTGCCCCTGTCGTCTATAAATGTTATCTTCTCATTGTCATAATCAAGAACCGCTCCAATGTCATAACCCTTATCTGCAATAGTTGTGCAGAAATTTTCCAGGTTACCGGCTTCCATAAAAACAGCATTACATCCCTTCTGGGTTAATATCCTTGACACGACAGCATTTATGGCTCTATTTCCCGAAATTACAGCCGCCTTCATATCAAATGTATCCGATCTTATCCTTTTTTGTGTTATCGCAAAATGAAATTCGGTATATCCGCTTATTCTACGTACCCTTTTTATATCAACTGTATTGGTACGCCTGTACTCGTCTCTTGCAAGAATCTGTTCCATTTTCCTCCTGATACCGCTCCCAATATAAGCACCATTCTTGTTAAAAAATACTATGCCTACAGTATCACTTTCTAAATTCCTCTCCGATGAAAAAACCCCTCCATCATATCCCAGAAACCTTACCGCAGATCTCAATACCGGTTTTGTAATTATACCTGAATCACTCACGTCAGCACCTGCTGAAAGCATCCCCATGCAAAGCGAACAATTTATCATTTCGGCAGCCGCTTCCCCGTCACTGCCTGCAAGCAGACGTACTTCCTTTCCGAAACAGGATACAAATGCCGCACCCAGCCGTGCAGCGAACTCCGGTGTGATCAGCATATCGGCATTCCCTTTTATCTCATTGCCTGA
>CAYYGK010000017.1:6822-22703 GCA_964471145.1 uncultured Eubacteriales bacterium
ATACTCTCCTGCCCGCACTTTTCCCATATACAACACTCCTGTTTATCTCCATACCCTGCTCTACCGTTACTCCCGGCCATAGCTTTATGCCGCTGTTTATTCGTGCTTCATCATGTATGACACAACCCTGCCCTACCGCAGTACCTGAAAGTATTGATACATCCTTTCCGGTCATCGTCCTGCCGCAAACTATGGCCCCTTGTATTACCGTATTCTGTCCTGTCAGACATCTGTCCCACAATACACTGTTCCTGACGGTGCTCCCCTCGCTTATGTAGCAGTTATTTCCTACTACTGAGTAACCGCCTGCCACAGCTCCTCCTCTTATTACACATTCATCTCCCAGTATGCAGGGAGGTTTAATTTCAGATTCCCCGGATATCCTGCAGTTATCTCCATACCAAACCCCTTCTTTTTCTTGACCCTTAATAACCAAATCAACTTTTTTATCCAGAATGTCCCTGTGAACTGCAGTATATGCATCTATATCACCCATATCACACCAGTATCTCCCGGTTATGTATCCGTACATAGGAATATTCCTCTCGAGCAGCATCGGGAAGATGTCCCTGCTGAAATCCTTCTTCCTGCCTTCATCAATAAAACTTAATACATGGGGAGACATTATGTATATTCCCGTGTTTACAGTATCACTGAAAACCTCTCCCCATCCGGGTTTCTCAACAAAACGGATAATCCTGCCGTCTTCACCTGTTATTACAATACCGTATTCCAGCGGGATTTCAACCTTCTTTAGTACAAGAGTCACCAGGGCGTCCTTTGACATATGAAACCCAAGTGCGTCCTCTATATTCACATCGGTTATTGCATCCCCGCTTATAACAATGAACGTCTCATCAAGAAAAGATGCTGCATTCCTTACGCTTCCTGCTGTTCCAAGCGGCTTTCCCTCGGTGAAATATTCCAGGCTTACGCCATAATCGCTGCCGTCCCTGAAATGACTCTTTATAACCGAGGGAGAATACTGGAGCGTAACAGCAATTTGCGATATCCTGTTCCTTTTGGCAAGATCCAGTATATGCTCCATAACCGGCCTGTTTGCAACAGGAACCATAGGTTTTGGTATCTCACACGTAAGGGGTCTGAGCCTCGTCCCTTCGCCACCCGCCATTATTACTGCCTTCAATTTATCAACTCCTTTTTTGTTGAATAGGCAGTAAATATTATTAACAAGTTTAAAGACAGGTATACTGTGTTTCATAGAATGCCTTGAAATGAAACAGGGGCTGTATTCCGCACACAGCCCCGTTTCTGATTAAGTCTGCTTAAGTAATCTCTTGTCCAGAATCCATGCTACGGATTTCCATGTAGCATAAATCATTCCCGTCCTGAGCGGCAGCATTATTGCACTCTTGATAAGTCTCTGCGATATGAACACCGTAACAGCTTTTCCCGTTATCATTGATATCCATAGAACATTCAAGCCAAGGTCTACACACAATATAACGGCTGTTACAGCAAGTGCTATTCTCGGAACCGTTTTGGGTTTGCCGTACAAAAACAGCCCGTACAGCACACCCGTTACCAGTGCACTCAATGTAAATCCTGGAAAATACGCACCTCTCGGAGCTATGAACATACCCAGCACATCAGCCGCTGCAGCAGCCACTCCACCAACAGCAGGGCCAAACATGATGCATATCAGGGCAACAGGTAAAAACCCCAGCCCAATCCGTATTACATCTGTCTGGAACGCCATAAACCTTGTCAGTATTATTTCCAGAGAAATAAGAAGACTTACATATACAAGCACTCTTGCATTTTTCAAACAAAGCACCCCCTTCCCTTACTAATGGCATTTTGCCACATAAAGGGAGAGAGTCCTTTTGTGGCAGCGGAATGCGGAATGTACACCGCAAACCCGGAGGGTTTTTCGTCCGGTCGACAACTTCCCGTCCGACCGGCACTTAACGCATACAATCCTACTCTGCCATTCGGAAATAGCTTTCCGATGTTACCCTGCTATTTTACATCAATCACAATAAAAAATCTACAATAAAAGCAATATTATTCTGACAGCCTGCCAAAGATATTAGAATGATATTGTCGGATATTGTCCGATATTGTTGTAGAAGCTTCCGCTTTGTTGTAAAATGTTCATAGTAAACATGCAGGAGAGTTACTTAATATGCGATACGTACCTGTTAACTGTGTGAGGGAAGGGATGCTTTTAGCAAGACCGCTGCTTGGTAAGAATGACGCATTGCTTTTAAACAGCGGTACTTTGCTGAAAAATTCATATATCCGCAAGATTGCAGCACTGGGATACAGTGGTGTGTATATAGATGATGACCTTTCTGACGGCATTACCATAGATGAGGTTATTGACCCTGGCTTGAGATTCAGGGTTGTAAGAACCATAAAAAGCACCTTCATGAATATGAAAAATGATGAAAATGCAACATCAAAAAACCTTGATGTCATATGTGACCTTGTATCAGACATGCTTGACCAGATTCTTGCCAAAAAGCACATCATGGTTAATATGATTGACCTTAAAATGTTCGATGACTATACCTTCTATCACTCCGTAAACGTTACAGTGCTTTCAATGGTAACCGCCACAACTTTAAACCTTGATAAGAACAAGGTGCATGATATAGGAATCACTGCTCTTCTTCATGATATCGGTAAGGTTTTTATCCCTAAGGAGATACTGAACAAGAAAGGGCCTCTGGACAATAAGGAGTTTGATCTTGTCAAAACCCATTCGGCCAAAGGATATGAGTTTGTAAAGAAATACCCTCAGATACCGGTTAAGGCGTATTCGGGTATTCTCCAGCACCATGAGCGCTACGACGGAACAGGTTACCCCAACGGTCTGGATAAAGACAACATTTCCCTTTTTGGGAGGATTATCGCTGTCACCGATGTCTACGATGCCCTTACTTCAGACCGCCCATACAGAAAAGCTTTGAAGCCCTCAGATTCTATAGAGTACATAATGGGAGGCAGCAGTACGCTTTTTGACCCTGAGACCGTTACAGCCTTCATACACAGGATCTCGCCTTATCCCATTGGCACAGCCGTACTTCTCTCCAACAACACAAAGGGTATTGTAGTCAAAAACTATTCGGATGCATGCCTGAGACCTCGAATCAAGATAGTTATGGAAGGCAGCAAAAAGGAAACACCATATTTTGTAGACCTTAAGAATGACAGTCGTATGAAGGGCGTCGTAATAGAAGACATAACAGCAATATGAAGTGACTTCTCCTCCAAATACATTATACGATATATTGAACTTCTAAAAAGAATCATTCAATTCTTTTTAGGCAATATTGGCAATATGTTTTCTGCAGCTAATATAGCAAAATACCTGAAAAGTGAAATGCGCAGTGTTTCTACGGAAACAATCTATAACTATATAGACTATTGCAAAACAGCCTGTTTCCTTCATATGGTTCCGCGGGAGGATGTTATTGGGAAAAGGATATTGAGTTTCCAGAAAAAGAAAAGAAAAAATATATGTGCAGGCAACTTATCTTCTTGCAACAGATGAGACCATAGAAAGAGAATTTTCAGTGCTTGAGACCATTCCTGATAACTATTTGAAATATGTCGTTTCAATGGACGAAATAGACCGTGTTCGCATCCGTGACTTCCTGCTGCTTAACCAATACTGAACCTATTATAATTCTTATATTATATTTAAATGGTGCCGAAGGCGGGGGTCGAACCCGCACGAGGGGTAAGCCTCGCTGGATTTTGAGTCCAGTGCGTCTGCCAGTTCCGCCACTTCGGCACATGTATTGTTACATGTTTTACCGATTCATATTAGCATATCCGGGGAGATAATTCAAGAAGTTTTGTTGTTGGTTAATTCAAGAACAAGCTTTATTTCTCCCTTGCCCATACTGAGCTTTTTTGCTATTTCAGTGTCAGAGTAGCCATTGGCGGCAAGGTTTAGAACTTCCCTGTATCTTCCCGACATGGGTATGATTTTGCGCTGTGTGTCTTTGTTTTTCTGAGTTGGGTTCTCTTCCTGAATGCCGGTTTCAGCAAGCCTTGTTTTTGCAAGTGTTCCCTTTATATCAGACTGAATCCTGTCTGATTCCATTTTTATCTGCCTTACTCTTCTTGATGACTGTTCAACCTTTTCATCAAGTTTTTTCATGCTTCTCCATATCTCTGTATTTTTAATGTCCATTCTTGTAACTATATGTTCTGAAAACCTGTTGAGTTCATTAATCATTTCCTCTGCGTCATCAATAATCTCCTTAAGGTTGTCTTTTCCGTTATTGATACTTTCAAGCAAGACCTTTATTTTTCTCTTGTCAATCCAGGTCCATATGAAAAGAAAAAGTGCCGCCGATATAACAATAATTCGCAATACTAACTGTAACATATCCTTTTGACCACCCCAACTGCAAATTATAGTCTGATATCAATGGTAACGGTTTTGCCCTGCTTCCTGTTTTCATTGTTTTCCCTTTGTTTTTCTCTCTTTTTTCTCTTTCTTTCATCCTGTTCCTTATTCTTTCTTCCCTTATCATGTTCGCTTATGCGTACCTTTTCGGCATTTTCTCTGTCCCTTACTTTCTTCTGGCCTTGCTGTGCATTTTCATTCAGTCTGTCAGCTTTCTGTTTTTGCAGTACGTTGTATTTAGCCTGCTGTCCGCTCATATCTCTTGATACTTCACTCACTTTGGGAAGCATCACCTGGTAATCTATCGGTTTTAATGACATAAAAATCACTTCCTTTAAATCCTAACACCTTTACCATTGCCTCTCAATAGGGCATAAGCCTTATTTTGCAGGGTCCGGCTTTTGGGAATATGAGACTTAATACCTGTTTTATCCTACCTTAATGGGGACCATTTAATATCAGCACCTTCCCTGAATATTGCACAGTATTTAAGAGTTTCCCTCACATACATTGAACTTGAGCCTATAGTTATTCGTGTCCCTGGAAAAACGTAATTGGTACAGCGTATTCTCCCTGCCGCCTCTCTTCTCATTTTTTCTTCAATTTCTCTTCTTGACTGTTTCATATCTGAAATAATCTTTTCATGGTAGTGCTTTGTGCGAACGCTTTTTTGCAGCAGTTCCTTCTTTTCCCCTGTCAGGAAACCAGCCAGCGCAATCTTCTTTAGCAGTTTAATAGCCTGGTCTGCCTTTTTTACAGCATTGCTGGAATCAGTAATTGTATCCCTTACCTTTTTATATTCCTCTCGCAATTCCGGGTCCATGCCAACTTCAACATCAGTTAAACCTGAAAGGCTTGAGCCTATAACCATAGCCTGTATCTCATTACCCACCCTGCATGTCCCTCCGACAAGAAGGCCTTTTCTTCCTGTGAGCTCAAGCTTATGTCCGCATTTAATATGGCTGTGCATGATTGCTTCCGACTTTATGTCACCTGCTGCTGTAACCGTACTGTTTTCAATGTACTTTGATACGATATCCCTTCCGCTTACAAGTACACCCTTTCCCATACCCTGCATGCCGCTTTTAAGTACGATATCACCTTGTGCAGTTATGTGTGCTCCTTCTACAACCCCCCACACTTCCACACTCCCGCCGGCCTCAATTTTATACCCTGACAGCACATTTCCACGTACAACAATATTACCTATAAACTTGATATTTCCTGTTGATGTATCCACATCTGCCTTAACCTCATATGTTGCAAACACACTGACCTTTTCGTCTATCTTCTCAACTTCTCCGTCTATGGCTGCAAAAATCATGGATCCGTCTTCTGACACCTGTACGTTTTTGCCTCTCGGAACCTTTGCCGCCTTTCCGTCATGGGCCTTTATTTCCTCTCCTGTAACTGTCATGCCCTTTTTTGCCTTTTCAGGAGGTATGATGGTACACAGCATTTCGCCTTTCTTGACATTCTGTACCGTATTCAGCTCCCGGAAGTTTACTGTCCCGTCTTCCATTATGGCAGGCGGTCTGTATTTTCTGGTGTCAAAATGGTACTTGACCATTCCGTCTTTCCCGTCAACCGCAGCAACTCCGTCAGCTACACATATCATTTCGTTGTAAACCGGTTCCTGTTCAAGTGATTCAATTACATCTTCCTTAATTCCAAAAACCACATCATGCTGCGCCAGTTCGGCTCTTATTGTCTCTGCAGTTATTTCCTTTCCGCCATCAGGTTCAACAAGCATCACATACGCTTTCATCCTGTCCGGTAGTACCGTTACCTTCGCTTGTGCATCAATTATATGCCTGCTTCCGGCATCCCCTATCCTTACAGGGTCCTGTACCATATTCATAACTGTATCCTCAACAAGCTTTTTATCGTATCCCTCTATCTCCTTTTTTTCAAGCTCGCTGATAACACTTTCTGTTTCTACCGGTTCTCCATCTTCTTCAGGTGGAAAAACAGCAAGGAATATCCCTTCCTCCTTGATAGTCAGCCGATAGAATCCGTTCTTCATACCCTGCTGATTCTTCTCCAAACCGTTCCCCCCTATACCTCAGACATTGCCTCCCTATAACTTCCAAGCCTTCCTTTCATCCTTATGAGTGCTTTTGTATGAAGCTGTGATATCCTTGATTCCGAAACCCCCATTATCTTGCTTATCTCTTTTAATGTCAGTTCCTCATGATAATAGAATGAAATTACCATCCTTTCCTTTTCGGGAAGGCTGTCAATGCTGTTTGCCAGAACCTCCCTGAGTTCAGTCAGTTCAATCTGCTGTTCCGGATAGTTTTCCCTGCCGGGTGTAACCATACCTGTACCCGTTTCATAATTCTGTTCAAGATATTCCTCAAGCGACACGAGAGTTGAAAGATTGACCTCCCCGAGCAGTTTAATGTATTCCTTTAAAGAAATACCCAGTTTTTCGGCCACCTCACTGTCTGTAGCCGATCTGCATTTTTCATTCTCTATTTCGGCATATACGCTTTCAAGCTGCTTGTGCTTCTGCCGAATAGACCTGGGTACCCAGTCAAGGTCTCTTATGCTGTCTATGATTGCGCCCCTGATCCTCAAAGAAGCATATGTTTCAAACTTAACCCCCTTATTGATATCAAACTTGTCTATAGCATCAATTAGTCCAAATACACCGTAGCTTACGAGGTCATCATATTCGACGTTTGACCCAAAATATATGTTAAGCCTTCCCGCTATGTACTTTATAAGGTGGGTATATTCAAGTATAATTTTTTCCCTTGATTCAGGGCTTTTGGTAGCCGAATACTCCTTCCACAGCTCCATCCTTTTATCATTTGTCTTCTTTGACGGCATCCTCACACCCCATTATTTAATTACATATTTCTACTCATTCTCTGCATTGTCCTCAAAATCCTTCTTGATGACCCTGCTCACCTTCATAGGCGAAAATTCATCCTCCCTGCTGTCATCTGCAACCATATCTATCGTTTTTCCCTTGCTTTTCTCTTCTGTTTTCTCTTCTTCCCCCCTGGCATTAATCTGTTTTCTCAGGCTAATAACTGTTTTTTTTACCGGCAGCCCTGCAAGATAAAACAATGTAATCGCAACTGCTGTTCTAAAATAAATATCCCGGTTTTCGAGGCCTGCTGCATAAGCAAGCATTCCTGTAAATATGCCTGCAGCAAACGCCATTATTACAGGCAGTCTTTTTATGTACTGCTCGTACAAAATCATCATATCTCCTTTACACCATGTCCTATGGTCTTTATAACCATCCTTCCCTCATCCGAATGGAACTCAACCGTTCTTCCGTACCTGCCCCCGGTGTCCTCTGAAACCACATAAATACCATATTCTAAAAGTCTCTCCTTTACCGAAGCAACGTTTCTTTCCCCTATCCTCATAATATCACTGGAAGACGAGAAAGAAAACATCTGTGCCCCTCCCGCAATTTTTGCTTTTATGGATTGTCTCTCAGCACCCAGTTCCTGCATGTCCTGTATCAGCTTTTCTACAGCTGTATCAGCGAACTTTGCCCTGTTATCCCTCTTTCTTGACTGCAGGCTGGAAGGCAGCATGATATGTGCCATTCCTATTATTCTTGTTTCGGGGTCATAAAGTGCAACCCCTACACACGAACCCAGACCCAGTGTAACAAGCATGCCTGGGTGAGGTGAAACCTTAAGGTCTGCCATGCCAACTTTAATAACATTTTTTGTCATGCTTCTTATTGCCGTATCTTTATTCATCCATGCACTCCCAGAGCTTCAAGCAGTTTATCGTAACAATCTGTATCGGGAACCAGAAAGAAGTTTCCCGAAACCTTTGTATTGCCTTCGACAAATACCGTCTCAATAAAAAGGACGGTATCGCCCACCTTGCCAAACTGGATCGCCGGTACACTCAGTATAGCTCCCGCCATGTCAACCGCAAGATCGGGTACCGTAACAGTAAGCCTGAGGCTTGTAAGCTTGCACAGTGCAGATATGTAAGATCCTGCAAGGATATTGCCAATCTCCTTTAGTGCCGAAACCTGCATTTCACTGAATTCATCTTCGGTATCTCCGGATCCTGCCCCTCCCATTATAAGGTCAACAAGAACATGGGCTTCCTTAAACCCTATTATGAACATGATGTCACCTTCCAGGTCACCCATAAGTCTTAACATCAGTCCCGCAACAGGAACTTCAGCACCTCCCAGTATGTCACTTACCTCATCAAACCCAAGTATTCTAACCTCGGGTATTTGCATATCAACCTTGCTGTTTAGCATTTTTGCCAGAGCGGTTACCGCATTACCAGAACCAATATTGCCTATCTCCTTGAGTACATCCATATGGTAGCTGTCCAGATTTTCAAAATCCACTGGCATACCGTCATCAACTCCTGGTCATTTTTAGCTTCTTTCAGCCGTCTTCTAAAATCCTTTCGAGATTGAGCAGAGCAACTGCCTTGCCCCTGCTTTTACCTATCCCGTAAAGCACCTGGGACAGTTTTCCGGCATTTTCACTGTCCGAAACTATCTCCAGAGCGTTCTCGTCAAAATCAAATACCTCGTTTACAAAGTCAACCTTCAACCCTGTTACAATATAATCTTTTTCTGTTATTATTATCCTTGTGTCCTCATCATCGCTTTTAGCCTTCAGTCCAAGCCTTTTGGCAAGACTCATTACAGGGATAATATCTCCCCTCAGATTGGTAACACCCTCTATGCATTTGCTGGCTCCCGGTACCCTTGTAAGAGATACTTCACAGTCAATTATCGTATTTATATACCCTATATCCAGTCCATAAAGCTTGTCCTCAATCCCGAACACCAAAAACTGTCTGATTTTTTCACTCACATAAATCCCCCTCTCATAATCAAACTAGTGAATTTACATCAAGTATCAGTGCAACATTTCCGTCTCCAAGTATTGTGGCTCCAGACAAACCGCTGATACCCGAAAGATACCTGCCCAGTGACTTGATAACTATCTCCTGCTGAGCTATTATATCATCCACCTGGATTGCCGTAAGTTTCTCCCCCTTCTTTACTACAACAACCTTAAGCTTCTTCTGTTCTTCTTCATCCGCAGCTGCATTCAGTAAATCCGCAAGTCTCATAATCGGTATTACGGAGTTGTGAATGGAAATCACATCCCTGTCATGAACCCTCTCAATATCTTCAGGCGTTATCCTTATAATGCGGCTTATGCTTCCCTGTGGAATAGCGTACTTCTCATTACCCACACGCACAAGCAGTGCCTGTATCATAGCTAGTGTAAGAGGAAGGCTTATTATGAATCGGCTGCCCTTTCCCTGCCCGGTCTCGACATTTATGCTTCCTCCAAGCGCTTCTATTTTCGTTTTTACAACATCAAGTCCAACTCCTCTTCCCGAAAGACCGGTAACTTTCTGTGCCGTACTGAAATTCGGTGTAAACATCAACTCTATGGTTTCTTCCATAGAGAGGCTGTCTGCCTGCTGCTTTTTCAGCATACCCTTTTCAACGGCTGTACTCCTTACCTTTTCAAGGTTCAGCCCTCTGCCATCGTCACAAACTTCAATATTCACATTATTTCCATACTGGTAAGCCTTAAGTGATATTTTACCCTCTTCCGGCTTTCCTTTTCTGAGCCTTTCCTGTGAATTTTCTATGCCATGGTCAGCACAGTTTCTGAGTATGTGTATAATAGGGTCCCCGATTTCATCAATGACAGTACGGTCAAGCTCTGTCTCTTCACCTGACATTTCAAGTTCTATTTTCTTTCCAAGCTCCCGGGACAGATCCCTGATCATCCTGGGAAACCTGTTGAAGACACTCTCAACGGGAACCATTCTTACTTTCATTACAGCATCATGCAGATTGGTAGTTACCCTTTCAAGGTACTCTATTGTTTCATTAAAGGCCTGTGACCTCTGTTCACTCCCCAGCTCCTCCAGCCTTGTCTTTTGAATAATCAGCTCGCTTACAAGATTTAAGAGTATGTCCAGTCTCTCAATATCAATCCTGACTGTTTTTCCCGTCTTCCTGTGCCTTGCCTGCACTTCACCCGCAGAATATTTTTCACTGCCGGGTGCGAATTCGCTGCCAGGTTTTTCTATCAGCCTTATGTTGACCGATTCAACCTCCGAAACCGATTCTATGCTTTTTTTCAGTTCCTCAGGTTTTCTGCCCGTCACGATTATTACAGAAAACTCAAATTCAAAATTCTCGTCCTCAATCTCTTCAACCGCAGGTCTTGACTTTAGTATCTCACCATCCTGCTCCAGCTTTTTGAATATCAGAAATGCTCTTGCAGACTTTAGTACGCATCCTTTATCAAGCCTGATATCAACCGCATATATACTTTTACCCATTTGGGCGGCTTTTTCCATTACTCCTGTGTCATACCTGTCAACTGTCTTCTCAATACCCCCGTTTGATCTTTTTGTTGTCTTCTTCTTGTCCGGGCTTTTGCGAAGTATCATCTGCCTGAGATCCTGTTGCAGTTCCATACCGGCATCTGCTTTTTCTTTTCCTGTTTCAACAATACTGTCAACATGCTCTTCCAGGACATCAAAGCCCTTAAAAAGCATGTCCACCATCTCGGTGTCAATAATCATTTTACCGTTTCTTAAATCATCCAGAATATCCTCCATTGCATGTGTGAGTTTTGAAATCCTGTTATAGCCCATCGTTCCCGACATGCCCTTTATTGTATGTATTATCCGGAATATCTCATTTATCTGTGCAGTATCCCCAGGGTTCTTCTCGAGCTTGAGCAAAGAACTGTTCATTCCTTGCAGATGATCCTTAGTCTCTTCAATAAAAATATCCAGATACTTTTCCATGTCCATTAATTACACCCCCAAAAATTCAACAATTTCTACCGCTATTCTATCAAGCGCGGTTACTGCATTCACTTTTCCTGTCTTTACAGCCGCTTCCGGCATTCCGAATACCACGCTTGTTTCACGGTCCTGTACAATTGCAAAGGTTCCCTTGTGCTGCCTGACCTTGACAATGCCCTTGCTTCCATCTCTGCCCATACCACTTAATATGACTGCAACCAGCCTGGAAAACTTCTGGCCTGCTGCCGACTCAAGCAGAATGTCAACCGATGGTTTGTACATATTATCCGACACATCCTTGTAGACAACTGTCCTGCATACTCCCCCTCTTCTTTCAAGTATCATCTGACATCCACCTGGTGCTACCAGTACACTGCCGTTGTGGAGCCTCTCGCCATTATTTGCCTCCCTGACATCAACACTGCTGTGTGCATCGAGGCCTTCAGCCAGCGATTTTGTAAACCTGGCCGGCATATGCTGTACAACCAGTACCGCCGCATTGATGTTCTTCGAAAGCTTTGGTATAATCTGGTGCAGCGCTTTGGGACCTCCTGTAGACCCCCCTATGATAACAGCATTTCTTACCTGTATATCATATATTATATCAGATGTTTTGTCAGGTTTTGTAACAAAACAATCTGCGTTTTTACAATTATGCCCTTTTACATTTCCCATATTCACTATATAAGTCCCTTCCGCCTCATTCTTCTTTGTTCCCTGAAAACAAACCTTACAATTTCCTCTCTGTCACCATCATCTATATCCTCAAAGCTTATTCCTGCTTCATAGTCATATATCCCTTCACTTTCACGCATCCCTATCCTTACCACCTTGCCTTTGAACCTTATCTTCCTTTCTTCCAGGTGCAATATGCATTCTATCATGCTCCACACAGGTATTTTGTCCTTGAGCAGCATACAGACTCCACCGCCACTTAGGTTTCTTGTTATAGTCTTTACAAACTCAGGCTCTTCGTTCACATTGCTTTTAAAGTGTTCAAGAATATAGTACATAATGTCAAGCGCACATTGAGCCCTGTAGAATTCACGCCTTTGCACCTTTTTAATCGCTCCGTCAGCATGAATCCTCAGAAGCAGCACATTATCTTCCTTTACTTTTCCGGTAACCACACCCCTGAAGCTGTACAGCTCAACCCTGTATACATCAAGTTTCAGTATGAAATACGCCTCAAACCTTGTGCCCCTTGGAAGCGGATGAAAAAGCCCCTCTGACATAGGTATGGATACGAGTGCGTCCTTTTTGCTCTCTATGACCTCCAGGTTGCTAACCATCTTATTGTGATCCCCATAGTCGTCAGGCACTTCCAGTTCAAGTTTTAATCCTATATACAGGTCCTTGAGTATCATGGAAAACCATCTCCTCCCTAAGGCTGTTAATCCCTCACTGCTTTTCCGGCTGAAATGCGCATACCGGCAAGCTTTTTTACAAATCCCCCAAATCCGGCAGTCTTCTTTTTGCAGCATTTATCTTTATTGAGGATACTCATTGAGATATCCATTATCTGTTTTGAAGCCCGGCTGTTAGGAGAATATACCAGGAAGGGTTTTTGTGCCTTGACCGCCTTAACAACTGTTTCATCCTTAAGTATGTATCCGATTGGTTCTACGCTCATTCCAAGAAACCTGTCAGATACCAGTTTAAGCCTTTTTTGAATGTCTACTGCCTCATCAGCTGTATCAGCCCTGTTCACTATAAGCTTTATGTTTCTGTCCTTTTCTATTCTGGATAATGTTTTTATTAGGGCATAAGCGTCAGTTACCGCCGTCGGCTCGGGCGTAGTCACAAGCAAGGTCTCATCCGCTGCCGTTACCAGACTCAGAACTCTGCCGGAAATTCCTGCACCCGTGTCAATAATGATTATATCAAAAAGCCTGTCCAGCAGTGAGATGTTGTTTAAGAACATATTAAGATCAGTGCCTTGCAGCTCAATAAGCTCCTGTACTCCCGAACCTCCTGAAATAAACCTTATGTTATCCGGTCCTGTCATCAATACCTCTATTATGTTTCTAGTGTTCTTAATGACATCAAGCAGCGTAAACCTTGGTGTAATACCCAGCAGCACATCTATGTTTGCCAGGCCGAAATCCGCATCCACTACCGCAACCTTCTTTCCCATCCTGCTAAGTGCGATGGCAAGATTTGCTGCAATATTTGTCTTGCCCACTCCTCCTTTGCCGCTGGTCACTGTCATAACCCTGGCACGTGGGTGCATGATCTCCTGTCCGTCTTCCTGTCCGCTGTCAGGCTGCCTTTTCTTGAACTTTTCAATTATCTGTCTTAAGCGTTCCGCCTGGTCATTCATTTTTTGCAGCTCCCAATCAGTCTTTTAGTTATTTGCCCTGTATCCAGCACCTCAATGTCATCGGGTACATTCTGTCCTGTTGTTATATATGAAAGCTTCTTACCTGAAAGCATCTTCACATTCAGTATCATCCCCATGGATGGTGACTCGTCAGCTTTTGTAAAAATAAGCTTGTGATTTTTTAGAAAACTATAGTTTTTCATAGCATCCCTTAAGCTTTTGTTGCTGGTAGTCATACTTAATACCAGATAGGTTTCATCAGGCTTTACTGCCTGGTACCATTTAATAAGCTCCTCAAACTGTGTCCGGTTGTTATGACTTCTGCCTGCGGTATCTATAAGTATGAGGTCCTTTTCAGAGTATTCGTCCATTACTTCCTTTATCTCTTCGGTTGAGTATACTACAGACAGGGGAAGCCCGATTATATCGGCATACGTTTTAAGCTGTTCTACCGCTGCAATCCTGTATGTATCGGTGGTTACCAGTGCAACATCCTTTCTGTAGTTAAGATAGAATTTTGCAGCTATCTTGGCCAGTGTGGTTGTCTTTCCCACGCCGGTAGGGCCGATGAACATAACAACAGTGGGCTTTCCATCTTTTCTCAGCTGCATTGTCTCAGGCGTCTGCAGTATCTGGCATATCCTGTTGTACAGTATGACAGCGTTTTCACTCACATCCTTCTTTTGACGAATTTTGTCCTTTATGCCTGACATTATTTCTTTGGCAAAACACTCTTCAACATCATTGTCAATAAGGTTCCTGTAAAAAACCTGATAATAGCTGTTATTTGTTTTATCTAAATCCTTACTCTTTTTTTCTAAACCGCTTTTTTGCTCCATCTGCAAACTGATCTTTTCCAGTATGCCTTCCATACTGCTTAACTTCTCTTCAAGTTCATTCATCTTAGAACCGTCAGCGCCAAATCTTTCCCGCTGGCTTTCATTTTTTTCAGCATATTCGTCCACTGCAGCAAGTACTTCAACCATTGATTTTGCAAATATGCCCAGCATCCCCTTTTTTCTTACCTTTCTGGTGTTGAGTATAATTGCTTCACTGCCCAGTTCCATTTTAACTTTCAGTATGGCTTCCTGTGCATCTTTTCCAAAATATCTTCTTATCCTCATTCTTCCCTCCAGGCCTGTTGTGTTTTACTAACTATACCCCCACTACTCCGGCAGATTTTACCTCCAAATTTGGTTCAAGCTCATTATATGACAAAACTGCCAGGTCAGGCAATGTGTTTTCAATCATCCTCTTAAAATAGAGGCGGACTATGGGTGAGGCAAGTACCACCGGCTGATTGCCCTTGTTCATTATATTCTCAACCTGCCTTGACAGGCTGTCTATTATACTGTTTGCGGTTTTCGGGTCGATAGATATGTACGATCCTGTCTCTGTTTTCTTCACGGAATCCATTATCATTTGTTCAAGCCCCGGGTCAAGTGTCAGTACGCTCTGGTTGGTCTCCGACAAGAATTTACTCGATATAGCCCTTCCCAGCGCCTGTCTTACATATTCTGTCAGGACATCCGTGTCTGTGGTTGAGGGTGCATAGTCAGCAAGTGTCTCCAGTATTGTAATCATGTCCCTGATAGAAACACCCTCCCTCAGAAGATTTGCAAGCACCTTCTGCACCTCACCCAGTGTCAGCTGTTTGGGTATCAGCTCTTCCACAACCGCAGGGTTTGTCTGTTTCACATTATCTATAAGCGTCTGTATCTCCTGCCTTCCCATAAACTCATGCGAATGCCTTCTTATGACTTCGGTGATATGTGTAGCTATTACGGAAGGCGGGTCCACAACCGTGAACCCAAGCATCTCGGCCTTTTCTCTCTGTTCTTCGTCTATCCATTTTGCAGGGAGCCCGAATGCCGGCTCTTTCGTGTCTGTTCCCTGTATCTCACCTTCAGCATCACCGGGATCCATGGCCATGTACCTGTCAACCATTACCTCTCCCCCTGCTACCTCAACACCCCTTATCTTTATAACATACTGGTTGGATTCAAGCTGTATGTTGTCCCTGAGCCTGATTATCGGAACAATTATGCCAAGCTCAAGTGCCAGCTGTCTCCTTATCATGACTACCCTGTCAAGCAGGTCTCCCCCCTGGTTTATGTCTGCAAGTGGTATTATTGAGTATCCGAATTCAAGCTCTATGGGGTCTACCTGCAGTAGTCCCACCACATTTTCCGGCTTTCTTATCTCCTCTACCTCCTGTTCTTCCACCTGTTCCTCCTCCTTCTTCATTACCTCCTTCTGCTGTCTCATCAGTATATATCCAATAAAAGCAAGGATTGCCGACAGTAGCAGAAAAGGGCCTGTTGCAAGAAACAGCGACAGTATTATACTAAGACCTGACGCTATAAA
>CAYYGK010000018.1:0-22640 GCA_964471145.1 uncultured Eubacteriales bacterium
TTCACAGTATGTATCAGCAGTAAAATAGAAAAAAATGACCAGTACTGCTGCCATGGTCACTGCTGTTTTAAGAACTTGTCTCCAACTGTAATGAATTGCCTTTTCTCTAGCTTTCTTCACCCTCTTCATTTTTGCCTGATTCACCTTTTTCCAGAGTATTTTCGTTCATTGCCTTCATCTTTTGAAGACTCTTTTTAAACCTGTCAGAGTCTTTCTTCTTTCCCGGATTGATGTACTGATTGGATACGGATGTAAAAATGCTTTTAAAAAGGTTCACCCCCTTTGATACAGTTTTTACAGACCTGTCCTCTTCCTTATCCTCAAAATCATTGAGTTCTATTTCAGAAACAAGTTCTATCTTCTTGCCACAGGAAGATATAAGAAAAAAACTCTCCCCTGCTTTGAGAAGATGCAGCTTCTTGTCTGTACCAAGGCTGATGGATTCGATGATTTTAAGGTGTCTTCCTTTCATTATCTTCCCTGCCCTTGCAGCTATGAACCGCGTAGTACACAAGGCTAGAATGATAATAACGGCAAAGACAGCCAAAAAGAGCATCAGTTGCAAATAGTAGTCCATAACTATACCGTCACCCTATAACCTTTTTTACTGCCTCCAGCACTCTCTCGGACTGAAACGGTTTTACAATGAAGTCTTTTGCACCCGCCTGTATGGATTCTATTACCATAGCCTGCTGTCCCATAGCCGAGCACATGATGATTTTTGAGTCTTCATTTGTTTTCAGTATGTCCTTTACAGCCTGAATGCCGTCCATTTCAGGCATAGTAATGTCCATAATCACCAGATCGGGCTCAAGCTCCTTATGCTTTTCTACCGCACGTATACCGTTTTCGGCCTCTCCTACAACATCATAACCATTCTTCTCAAGAATCTCCTTGATCATCATTCTCATAAAAGCCGCATCGTCAACAACCAAAACTCTTTTCGCCATTTGCATACTCTCCCTTGTGCCGTATAATCATTTGCCAGTGCAATTTAATTTGTTTCCGCCCGCCGCTAAAGCCTCTTTGAAGGATGTACTATGTCTGTTATCCTTACGCCGAAGCTCTCATCAATAACCACGACCTCGCCCTTTGCTATTCTCTTGCCGTTGACCAGTATGTCAACCGGCTCTCCCGCCAGCTTATCCAGCTCGATAATTGAACCCGGGCTAAGCTCAAGAATATCCTTTATAAGCTTCTGCGTCCTGCCCAATTCAACAGTAACCTCAAGAGGAACATCCATTATAAGGCTTATGTTCTTTTTTTCCACCGATATAAGCCCGTCGGAAAAGTCCTCAAACCTTGCAGGCTGCACGCTTATTGATTCACCGCTCTTAGAGCTTTTAGCCAAAGGTTCTTCTCTCACATCTTTATTCACGTAAGCGGATCCATTTGATGCATCAAAAGCTTCATCAATAATATCTCCTTCTTCTTCATCCCCGCTGTCAACCCCTTCCCCCTCTTTTAGCCCGTCATCGGAACCCATAAGATGTTTTACAAGGTCTTTGGCAAATTCGATGGGTATCAGCTGGATTATTTCACTGTCAATCAGGTCTTCAATTATCATTTTAAATGATATGCTGATTATCCTTCCACTGCCGTACCCTTCCACCTCACTGTCAAACTCGGTAACAAAGGACCTTGGAGGATGTATTTCTATCCTCTTGTTAAACATCTCGGACATTGAAGTTGAAGCCGAACCCACCATCTGGTTCATTGCCTCACTTACAGCGCTTAAGTGAATATCGTCGATCTTTTCATCTGTTTTGGTACCGTCTCCTCCCATCATAAGGTCTGCGATTACCTTAGCGTCCTCTTCCTTCAACACCATAAGATTGCTGCCCTCAATACCCTTCCTGTAAACCACCATTATAGCCACATGAGGTATTATAAAGGATTTGCTCAATGTTTCCCAGTCAGTGACCTTCACTTTGGGCGTTGTAATAATGACCTTTTTCCCGATGAGGCTGCACAGGGTGGTAGCTGCTGTACCCATGCTTATATTGCCTATTTCACCTAAAGCGTCCTTTTCATGTTCTTCAAGCTCTTGCGAACCCTCTCCGTTCAACAGGGCATCTATTTCTTCCTGTGACAACTTGTCACTCATAATTCTTCCTCCTCTCCCTCCGCGACTCCCCCTATTTTGACTGCAACCCTGTTCTTTTTCACGCCGGGAGTACCGTAGAATCTGGGATACCTGCCAACAACAACCTTTAGATTACCGTTTATCGGGGTATCAAGTGTCAGGACGTCTCCTTTCTCCAGTTCGAGAAACTCCTGCACTGTTATAACCGTTTTTCCTAGCAGGGCTTTTATCGGTATTTTAGTTTTTTTGATACCCTCTTCAATATAGCTTCTCGCTTCACCTTTGTTGTCTTTCTCCATCGAAAACCAGTACTTTGTACTAAGTTTTGACACAATAGGCTCAACGACCATATGGGGTATGCAAATGTTGATCATGCCTTCCGTATCGCCTATAGTCGCACTCAGTGTTACAAGCGCTACCATCTCGTTCTCGGATATAATCTGTGCAAACTGCACATTTGTTTCTATCCTGTCCAGTCTGGGTTTCAGCTGAATCACATTCTGCCATGGCTCTCTCATTAAATTAAGAAGCTGTATCAGTATCCTTTCAATTATAGCAAGTTCGATTTCTGTAAAATCCCTTATCTTTTCCATGGGATGTCCCGTACCCCCAAGAATCCTGTCCACAAGCGCATAGGCAACAGCCGGAGCAATTTCATAGACAATTTGTCCATTCAGTGGCAGGAAATCAACAACTCCCATAATGGCCGGATTTGACACGGAGCTGCTAAAGTCATTGTATGGCAGAGCCTCAACGGTTATAAGGTCAATCTGCACAAGAGTCCTCAGATATCCGGACAGGTAATTGGTTGCAAGTGTGCTGTAATTCTCATTGATGATATTGAGGGTTTTGATATGGTCTTTGGCGAACTTGCTGGCCCTCCTGAAATCATGCTTCCTTATTCTTTTTTCCTTCTTTGCCTTCTGGAATTCCTTTACATCAATTTCGCCGGTGTTTAATGCCCTTAGAAGTTCATCAATTTCATTCTGAGACAGAATGTCCCCCAATACCTCACCCCCCCTATTGATAATTCCAGGATTCAAAAACTACCTCATAAACTATGTCTTCCTTGCTTTTCTCGTTTGCCGTGAGAACCTTGTTTATTCTGCTTTTAAGCTCCTGTTTTGTTTTGGTCCAAAATTCAGGGTCTGTTTTTATTTCGCCAACCGTCTTATTTTGAAAATACAGACCTGTTATTTCCTTTATCTTGCTGCTGTACTGTACAACCTTCTCATCTACATTCTTAATTCCCTTCACCTTATTGAAGTAGTAAAGAGTTATGTCTATCTGAATAATAGGTGCGGAATTGTCCTCATCCGGTTTAAGGTTGTAAAACTTGGTTTCTTCGAATAGCTCAAGAAAATTCAGGTCTTCGTCATCAGGCACCAGAACCTCCTCCTCCCTGGTTTCTGTGGAGACATCCGAATCGTTGTTGCCAAAGAAAATAAAAGCTGTAAGTACCGCAAGCGTTACAACCAAAACCACTATTATAAGCAGCAATATTAAAAACGTGCCTTTACCCTCCAAAACACTACCTCCGTTTCTTATTCCCCGCATCTCATCCTTTGTTAGTACACATACCGTTCATCGCTGTCTTCACCGTTCTTCCTGAGTATACCCAATTGTGCTATTTCCCCTTTATACTGCAGCACTTTTTCAATTATATCATCAACACCTTCGGTGACAACAAATTTCTTGCCGTTCATCAGTGTTATAACACTGTCAGGTGTCGCCTCCACAGTTTCAATATGCTCGCTGTTCAATACAAACTGCTTGCCGTTCAGCTTCCTTAGTTTAATCATTTCAACGCCTCACATGTCATATGGTATTTACCTCTTCATGTTTGCCATTTCCTGCAGCATCTCGTCAACTGTAGTTATAATCCTGCTGTTTGCCTGGAATCCCCTCTGGGTCACAATCATTTCGGTAAACTGCTTGGCAAGGTCGACATTTGACATCTCAAGTGTGCCGGGATTCAGTGTTCCTAGCCCCTCGGAACCTGCCTTCAGTGCCCTCGTGAACTCGCCTGAGTTGGTGGTGGGTATGTACATGTTGTCCCCCACCCTCTGCAGCCCTGCAGGGTTTTCAAATGATGCCATCCCTATAAGGCCCAGCGGCTGCTGCTGACCGTTGCTGTATACTCCGGTTATTATCCCGTCAGAACCTATGTTGAAGGTAACCAGGTCACCCGTTGAGTATCCGTCAATACTCATTGGCTTTATTGAGCTGTCTGCAGCATACATGGACACCTTGTTGAAATCAAAATCGACATCAAAAGAATGCAGTCCGCTGGTCGGTTCAAATGTCACTGTTGCACTCCCGCCGCTTACCACCTCGCCCGGAGATGCATCCGTAAGATCAAATCCAATCTGCCCCGAATTACCTGATGTTATAGTATAACCCGCACCTGCATCTATTGACCACGTCCATTCCTCTATATCCGGTGTGGGAGCACCAAGGCCTTCGTCATCAGCATGCCAGAAGCCTATCTTTATCTTGTATTCGTTACCCAGGGAATCATATATTGTCATCGGCACTGAAAATTGCGGCGGATCAACACTGGGGTCCGAATCCGGGTATCTTGAGTCAAGGTTGCCGGCCATCACTATTTCAGAAGTAGATTTCGGTGGTATGATTTTCTTGTTCTTGTTATATTCGTCTGAATAAATATTAATGGGCTCTATCGGCTTTTCCACATCGAACGTATATGTGCCGTCATCGTTTGCCTGCCTGCCGTAGTCCTGCCATCCATATATGCCCATACCGCTTGTAGTTACAAGGTTTCCAAGCCTGTCCACACCGAAATTGCCTGCCCTTGTAAAAGTAAAAGTTTCACCTTCGCTTGCCTTTGCGATAAAGAACCCTTCTCCCTCTATTGAAATGTCTGTGGGGCTGTCTGTTCTCTGAAGACTTCCCCTGGCAGTCAATGTATCAACAGCTCCTACACTCATGCCAAGACCTACCTGAAGGGGATTGGTTCCACCTCTTCCGGTCATAGGATCGGGAGCACCCGCTCCTTTTACAGTCTGGCTGTATACCTCCTGAAAGGATACCCTGCTTCCCCTGAATCCTACCGTATTTACATTTGCTATGTTGTTGCCTATAACATCCATTTTTGTCTGGTGCGCTCTCAATCCAGAAACACTTGCAAACATGGATCTCATCATTTTATATCGACCTCCTTCGCTAATTCCGTCCCTTCAGTCATTCCGGAACGGCCAGCCTCCCGAAAGGGTCCGGCTGTGTCTTTTTAACTGAATACAGCTCCGTCAATGTTTGTGAATATGTTCTCCTTAAGCTCTGTGCTGTCTGCAACTGTAATAACAGTATTATTGGTAACGCTGACAACCAGTGCGCTGCCGTCTACCATAACCAGTGACTCCTTAAGCCCCTTTTTTTGAGCCCTTTCCACTGCTTTTTGTATCCTCTCCATCTGCCTGCCCGAAAAGGATATTCTGCGCTGCTCCATCCTTTCAAGTGCATGTTTTGAGAATTTGAGCCCGGCGGTTTTCTGCAGCCTGGTGCGAAGAACTGACTCAAAATCCTTCCTGTTCTGCTTCATCTCAGTGTGCGTAATGCCCTGTCGTTTTATACCTCTTACATTACCGGTGTAAGAGCTTCGGGAAACCATAATTTAAGAACCCTCCCCGTCAGGTTCCTGTTCAGGTTCAGTCACTGCAGCAGACACTTCAACCACCTTGTCTACCGGAACATCACCATCTTTAAGTACCAGATAGGCGTTCCCTCCCGAAATCCTGACACCTTCAGCCTCACCTTCAATGGTTTTACTGCTGCCGTCGCTCTCATCGGTTATAACAGCTTTTACTGTCTTGCCTATGAGGCTGTATGCCTTGAGGCATTCAACAGAGGTACTTACATTTTTCATCTGCTCAAGTGAACTGAACTGCGCCATCTGGGCAATGAATTCCTTGTCTTCCATTGGTTCAAGCGGGTCCTGGTATTTCAGCTGCGTTATCAGCAGATTGAGAAATTCATCCTTGCCAAGTTCCCCTGTCTTTCTTGCACCTGAAGCATTTGTAGTCCTCTTTATTATGTTTTCAATGGTGTTAATTTCATCAATTCCATTAACTGACATATCTCCCACCTTCCTCTTTGTGTTAAGCTGTAAGGTCGATGCTGCTTTCAGAAACCTCAT
Organism: uncultured Eubacteriales bacterium; assembly: GCA_964471145.1. Classification (GTDB taxonomy): domain Bacteria; phylum Bacillota; class Clostridia; order Acetivibrionales; family STF1-152; genus CAYYGK01. The sequence goes on from CAYYGK010000018.1 coordinate 6,243, forward strand.
ACGGGTTTTGAACCTTCACCCTTTCCCCTCCAGACTTACTTCCTGCCAATGCAGCCTTGATACCGGTTCTCCTGCCGGCGGACATCATGTCTTCATGCTGCTCATATCCACCTTCAGATTCATGTCCCACAGATACACTCAAGCCGTCCACCATTATGCCCTGTTCCTCAAGTGCATCCTTTAGCATCTGCATATTGGACTCGAGTATCTGCCTTACCTGCCGGTTCTCTGTTACAAATCTGGCGGTAACAATACCGCTCTCGGTCACAAGTTTCAGTGTGAGTCTTCCAAGGTTGTCGGGTTTTAAATCCATAAGCATCTCTGTCTTGTCTTCTGTAATAACTATTCTTGCTCTGTCCGCCACCTGGTTAATTACTTCATCCACATCAATCATTCTCGTATTTGTATCTGCTGCTGCCGTCCTGACATTAGATGTGTTATCAGATGTTTCAGCCAGTCCGGTGCCCTGGATATCCCTGCCGGCATCCCGGGTGCTTATATCGTTTCGATTGTCTGTAACCTGTATCCTGCCCTTATCATTTTCGCTTCTGTCAGCAACAGAACTTTTCTGAGAGGAATTCTCTTCCCCCGACTGTTCTGTTTCACCTTCAAATGGATCGGGAGGCCCATCATTAGAAGCCCCGCCAGTGCCTCCTCCGGAAGCGGTAAATTCGTCTGCAGGAAAAGAACCGTTAACCGCTGCCTTTCCGTCTGGTGATGAATCCTGTTCTCCTGCTTTTGCCCCAGGCTGAAAAATGATACGTATTTGGAGCATTTTGTTTTCAGGTACTGTTTCCGCGCTTTCTTCAATACCTGAAAGAGTAATAGTGCCGCCGGCGTTATCCATTCGGGATACAAGTTCTGAAAGCTTGCCCTGAAAATCTCCCCATTCATTAAAAGATGATGCCTGTGCAGCTGCCATTACCTGGCTGAGTATGATCTCAAGCTCTCCTGCCGTAATCAATATATCTCCTGTCTGGTCTGCCATAAACCCCGCATCACCAAGGACCTGCACAATCATCTCATAGAACTCTTCAGGTATGAGTAAAACCTGCTCCCCGTCCGGGTTTTCATGCTTTTTCACCGCGTGGAGTTTCTTTATAGCTGCTTTCCCTTTTGCAGCAGCCATACCTTCTTGTTCCTTAACGGCCGTACTGCTTTCTTTCTTTTTGAGTGTGGTGTTTAAGGCGTCTTTTTCAGAAGCTGACCTGACTTTATTGAGGACACTGTGAAAAGCATCATGCTCTTTTCTCCCGGCCTTTTGAATAACGCCTTCCCTGTTTCCCTGGCTGGCTGATAAGAAAACCCCCGGCTCTGCATTATTTAATTGTGTCACCTGTTATCACCCCCTTTCAATGTTTTCTATCTATTCTTCCATAAAATATATCTCAAACAGTTTTAACGTAATATCCGATGCCAGGCCGGCATCCATCTCCTCAAGGATAAGGGATGCCTTCTTTTTATCCATATTGCTCAGTATGGCAACAATCTTATCCATATTTGATGACCCCAGCTCGCTTAGTATCTTTGCAGCAGAGTCGGGCTCCATACCGGAATAGTAATCTGCAAACTCCTTTTCCTTTTTGGATATCTCATCTGCTTTAACTATCTCACTGTATACCTGCTTTGCGGTTTCAGGATTCATCTTTTCATAAAAGTCCTGGTATGCATCGGTATCCTGCATGGCTACAACACTTTCAAACTTTTTTTTCTGCTCGTTGAACTGCTTTATGCTGTCCGCCAACTCCTGTTCTTTCTTTTCATATTCTTCTATTCGATCAAGGTAACCGGCATTGGCCTCCTTAATTTTCTGAAGGTTCTCCTGTGATGTGTTATAGGACTCCCTGAGTTTCTCATAGTCTTCCCGCAGTTTTTTATACCTCTGCCTGACTTCGTAGCTGCTAAGATACTGTATGTTTTCTTCATCATCATCCTGTTCTTCCGGAACCGCATTCCCTATTACGGGTATTTCTGCCAGAATACTGCTGTGCCTGTCGGTAATGCCGTTTATGTTGTATCTGACAATGAAATAGAAGATTCCACCAAGTATTGTCACCAATAAAACCAGGGCTATGAAAAATGCAAAGGAATAGAAAACCATGCCCGCTCCCTTTTTCTTTTTACTTTTGGTATCATTTGCAGCCAAGCCTATACCTCCCCGTTCCTCACACCGCTTCTATAGCTTACAAGCTCATCAACAGCAGTCTGTTCCTCCTTCTTGAGTGTCTGCCGGTGTTCTATGTACTGTTTTTCCTTAAGCTTTCCCATAATCTTTCTTTCCTGCATTGCCCTGACCAGTTCTCTTCTTAATCTATCGGCATTTTCACCCTCTCTTTTAACCATATCCGTCTGCCTTTGAGCCTTTTCCCTGAGGTCCTGCATGTAAGAACCGATCTGCTTTATGGTAGAGACTGTAACCCCGCTTAGGGAACTCTGGTTGAACTCCCTTGCAGCAGAGAATTTTTCACTTTGGATCAGCCGCAGCTTTTCCTTCTCTTCATTCAGCCTCCTCATTGCCGTTGCCATTTCATTTTTTCTGCTTTTCTCAAGCTGCACCTTCAGGTTGAGCAGAGACTGCATCCTGAACCGGAACATCGCCATCTGTCTTCAGCACCTTTCCCATCATGCCGGTTATCTGTTCAAATTCATACTTTTCCCGGATACCCTGAACCAGGAATGCATTTATCCTTTCTATATTATCAATCGAATAGTCTATATCCTTGCTGCTTCCCCTCGAATACGCCCCCACATTTATAAGGTCCTCTGCTTCCCTGTATACAGCCAGCACCCTCTTAATATCAACCGCTGTTTTGCTGTGCCCTTCATCAATAATATCATTCATTACCCTGCTCACACTCTGCAGTATATCTACGGCAGGATAATGGTTCCTGTTTGCAAGTGACCTTGAAAGCACTATATGACCATCCAGTATTCCCCTTGCGGTATCAGTCACAGGTTCGGTCATGTCATCACCATCGACCAGAACGGTGTACAGGCCGGTTATTGACCCGGATTTTGAGTTTCCCGCCCTTTCAAGAAGCCTGGGCATTACACTAAAAACTGATGGGGTGTATCCCCTTGATACGGGGGGTTCACCCACCGCAAGCCCCACCTCCCTCTGTGCCATTGCAAACCTTGTCAGCGAATCCATAAGGAACAGCACATCCTTTCCCTGGTCACGGAAATATTCAGCTATTGCAGTTGCGGCCATGGCGCCCTTCAGTCTAACCAGTGCGGGCTGGTCGGATGTTGCAACCACCAGCACCGAACGCTTTAGTCCCTCATCCGTAAGGTCTCTTTCTATAAACTCTCTTACCTCACGGCCTCTTTCCCCTATCAACGCTATAACATTTACATCCGCCCTGGTGTTCCTTGCTATCATGCCCAGCAGTGTACTCTTTCCGACACCGCTTCCGGAGAAAATCCCAATTCTCTGGCCCTTTCCTACTGTCAGAAGCCCGTCTATGGCCTTTATGCCAAGCGTAAGGGGCTGTGATATCCTGTTTCTCTGCAGGGGATGAGGAGGTCTGCCGTTTACTGGCCGATATTCCGAACACCCATAAAGTCCCCTGCCGTCTATGGGACTTCCGGTACCGTCAAGAACCCTCCCGACCAGGTCTGAGCCTACAGCAACCTCAAGCACGCCTCCTGTGGCTGTAATCCTGCTTCCCGGCCCTATACCTCCCATCTCACCCAGCGGCATCAGCAAAACCTTGTTATCCCTGAAACCCACTACCTCAGCCTGGATGCTTTCCTGCCCATGCTTGCCGTTGAGCTCGCACAACTCGCCGATACTTACTTCAGGCCCTTCCGACTCAATCGTAAGACCTATAACCTTGGACACCCTTCCTTTATATTCAAGCAGTTCTACATTTTCTAATAGTTTTTCAAGCCTTTTAACATCATTTTTTGTCATCCGTGTATTCAGCACTCCTTGCCATTACCTGTTGTTTTACTACCTTTTCCAGCTTATTTATCCTTGTCTTTATTCCGGAATCAATGTACCCGCATGGTGTTTCAACAATGCATGAACAGCTGTCAAGAGAAGGGTCGCTTACAATATCCAATTCTCCTGCACCCTCTGCCAAAGCCTTGATTCTATGCTCGTTTTCAGTCACATAATCATAGTCATCAGGCGATACTTTTATCACAAGCATGTCCCTGTTTGAGCATTTGCTGATGGACTCCCGTATCATGCTGAGTATTACCTCTTTTCCTGTTTTAAGCTCCTCTCCCACTACCCTTTTTACAGCTTTGATCACCAGCTGAGCCATATCGTCCCTGATACTCTCAAGTATCCTGTTATACTCAGTGTAGGCTTCCTTCTTTTTGCATTGGGCTTCATCCAATATGGACTGGTATTCGGCTTTTGCATTCTTTATCCCCTCATCATATCCCTTTTCTTTTCCCTTCTTTTCGCTCTCTTTGGCTATATCCCCTGCCTTTCTTTGAGCTTCAGAAATCATGCTGTCAGCTATGGCCTTTGCTTCATCCACTATCCGTACTGCTTCACGGTTTGCGCTCTCTACTATGTATTCATACAGGTTATTGTGTATGTTTTCATCCTTTTCGGCGTTCCCATTCTCCATTACCGCCTCCTCCCCGCTATCATCATGATTTTCATATTCCACATCCCTGTCTTTCCGGTTAAGGCGGTTCAACGCTGCTTTGACTTCATAAGGCATTCCCACATAGATTTGGTTGTTTTTAAGTATTTTGCTAGACAATTATCTCATCCCCTCCGCCTCTTGATATGACTATCTCGCCTGAATCTTCCAGTTTCCTTATGGTGTTTACTATCTTCTGCTGTGCCTCTTCCACATCCTTGAGCCTCACAGGTCCCATAAACTCAATATCCTCTTTTATCATTTCAGCAAGACGCTTGGACATGTTCGTGAAAACTATGTTCTTAACCTCATCAGTCGCCCCCTTGAGCGCAACTGCAAGCTGGTTGTTGTCAACATCCCTGAGGAATCTCTGTATTGACCTGTTATCAAGTGTCAGGATGTCTTCAAATACAAACATCCTCTTCTTGATCTCCTCAGCAAGTTCACTGTCATCAATCTCAAGCGTCTCCATGATGTTCTTTTCAGTTCCCCTGTCAACATTGTTGAGTATGTCAACTATCGTCTGGACACCTCCGGCAGAGGTGTAGTCCTCGGTCACAAGGGAGGACAGGTTCTTTTCAAGTATTCTCTCAACCTCTTTTATCACTTCGGGCGATGTCCTGTCCATTGTTGCGATCCGCCTTGCAACATCAGCCTGCTTGTCCTGCGTAAGTGCGGACAGGACCGCAGATGCCTGTGCAGGATTAAGATATGCCAGAATAAGGGCTATTGTCTGAGGGTGCTCTTTCTGAATAAAATTGAGGAGCTGAGACGGGTCGGTCTTTCTGACAAAATCAAACGGCCTGACCTGCAGTGAAACCGTCAGCTTGTTGATTATCTCAATGGCCTTCTGGCTTCCCATTGCCTTTTCAAGTATGTCCCGTGCATAGTTTATGCCGCCTTCGGCTATGTACTCCTGGGCTATGCACAGTTGATAGAACTCCTCGAGCACCTCTTCCTTTTCTTCGGGAGATACCGACCTTATGTTTGATATCTCAAGGGTCAGCTGCTCAATCTCCTCATCCTTAAGGTGCTTGAATACCTGGGCTGATTTTTCAGGCCCCAGTGATATCAGAAACATTGCAGCCTTCTCTTTTCCGGTTCTTTCATTTCTCAGCAAAGACCTGGGCATATCATCCTCCGCTTTTTTGTATGATTACCTTTCCCATTCATCGGAAATCCAGTTCCTCAGTAATTGAGCCACTGCTTCAGGTTTCTGTTTTACGAAACTGTCTATCTGTTTCTTTACTTCCGAACCTTCCTCATACTTGATTTCTTCTACAGTCTTTTTCTCTATCTGAGGCCCCTCAATGGCCGGTATCTCCTGCATCATCTCTTTTTCCCCGGTCCTTCCAGGTATAACAGCTATCAGCAGCCCTATAACAAGAACAAGCATCATTGCAAAGAATCCGTAATTCTCAAACAGGTCTCTTATCTTTTGTGACGCAGGTATCCTGACTTCTTCGGGAGGGGCAATCTTGTATTTGTAAACCGTTATGTTACGGACAGGTATTCCTGTAGCGGTGCTTGCAGCATCCTTTACCTGGCTTAAAAACTCTTCTGTCAGCTTGCTGTCGTCCTGTACCCTCTGACCATACCACAGTGATATGGCCATAGTGGAGTTCTCTGCAACCACATAGCCCATTGCCTTCTCTTCTTCTTTTAAAACCTCGTTATAGTCGTAATTTATATCTTCTTCCTTGTTCTTGTATTCGGAATTGCCGCTTTCACCCATCTGGTAGGACGGTGTTTCCCCTGGGTTTGTATCCGTTCCCGGAATTCCTCCTTCAGAACCGTTGACGAGTTTTTCGTCTTTTGTATGCGAGCTAATCACAGCCCCGCCGTCCATGCCGCCAGGATTTGAAAGGAGTTTCGACGTGGATTTCATTCTGTCAAAATCCAGATATGGATTGGCTACTACCCTCAGTGTATCAAAGCTGTCGTACTGACCCACGCTGAAGTACTTCATAACCCTCTGCTCCAGCTCATATGCCTTTCTCATCCGCATCTCTTCCTGCGTGCTTATGGTGTCAATCATGTTGTCCTCATACTGTTCGTTCAATATGTTTATGTTATTGTCCACTACCGTAACATCAGCAGGATCAAGATCTATTACACTTCTTGAAACAAGCATCACTATACCCTTTACCTGTTCCTGGCTGAGCTTTTGTGTGGGTTTTACTCTTACACAGGCGGTGGGCCTGCTTTTCTGCCCGTCGGATGTTAAAAACACGGTCTTTTCAGGCAGCGCCAGGGTCACGGATGCATCCTCGATATTGTCAAGCATCCTAAGCTTCCTCTCAAGGTCAGAAGTTCTCTGCTGCTGCCAGATACGCTCCCTGTCACTCTCTGTGGTGCTTATTCCCATCATGCTTATGGCATCCTCGAAAGTCATGCCCTTTTTGGGGTAGCCCTGGAGTGCAAGAGTCACCTGTGCCTTGTCATTGTCGGATGAATTGATTAATATGTCACTGCCGTTATTGCTGAGTTTGTACCAGATACGGCTGTCATCCAGAATTGCGGTCATTTCTCCGACTTCCTTCTTGTCGGCCCCTTTTATGAGCAGGGAATGGCTTGGTTTTGTAAGAAATATTATAGATACAGTTACCGCCACAGCCACTACTGCGCTGGTAATGTAAATTCTCTTTTTCTGTGAGCTGTCCAGCCCGCTCCAGAATTCTTTAAGCTGCTGTATTATTTTACTTATTGATTCAGGCATATAACAGACACCACCTGACTTTATAGTTTTTCCTTAGTTGTTATGTGATGCTTCAATGCATGGAATTCCGTTTCCACCATTGACTTCCGTGTCCGTTACATACACCTCCGCTTTTAAATCTGCATTCTCATTATCTCATTATACGAATCCATTATCTTGTTTCTTATCTGCATTGTAAACTGCAGTGCTATATCAGCCTTTTCGGCGGCCAGGAGCACCTGGTGTATGTTGTCTGTCCTTCCGGCAGCAAAAGCATCCGCCAGTTTTTCCGATTCGGTAATTAAAGTATTTGTTTCCTGTAAAGCCTGTTTTAAATAATCTGCAAAAGGAACCCCGGTTTTCTCAGCGGTTTTTAACGGTGAAACCAGCCCCTTTGTCAAACCGGCCTGTCCTGCTGCACCTAATCCTGCTACAGACATAGCACAACTCCTTTAAACATTCATTATCTTCCTATATCCAAAGCCTTCATTGCCAGGGTCTTGCTTGTATTAATCGCAGTAACATTCGCCTCATATGCCCTGCTTGCCGATATCATGTTTATCATTTCAGTAACCACATCAACATTAGGCATGCTTACATAACCGTTTTCATCGGCATCAGGATGGGACGGGTCATATACCTTCCTGTATGGTGACTTGTCCTCAACCACTCCCGTAACCCTCACACCGCTGCCTGCCTGTTTACCCATCTGTTTTGCAATCATGTCCGAAAAAGGCATTCCGTTTTCCCTCTCGCCAAATAAAACCACTTTTCTCCTGTATGGCTTTCCGTCAGCAGCCCTCGTTGTTGAAGAATTGGCAATGTTCTGTGATATCACATCCATCCTCAGACGCTGTGCGGTCAATGCAGAAGCACTTATATCCAGTGAATTAAAATATCCCATTACCATTACCTCCCTTCATTTATAACTGATTTGAGTCTTCTCAGTCTTGTGTTGAGGGTTTGAACAAGTGTGCTGTATTTTATGGTGTTGCCGGCCATAAGAGCCATCTCATTCTCTATATCAACATTGTTGCCGTCAAGCCTTGTACTCAGACGGCTGTGGTCGGTAGTTAATCTTATCTTTTCGTCATGTCCTCCTGAAAGATGCGCATTCCTTGTCCTTTTTAAAGCTATTGACTTGCTGTCATCAAGGTACTCTTCAAACCTTACAACCTTTCTCTTGTAGCCTGGCGTATCCACATTGGCAATGTTGTGTGCCGTTGTTTCGTTCCTGAGCCAGGAAGCATCAAGAGACTTTTCCATAAGCCTGTACTTGCTGAATAATCTTTGTATCATTTCCCGGCCTCCTTCCCCTGATGATTGCTTCCATATTTCAACAAATCCAAATCAATATTAACATAAAAATCCCATACATACAACATCACCTAAACTCCGTCAAAAACCGACGGTCCTATATCAGGATATCGGTTGAAAATATAGTGCTCATTAACCGGACCTATATATAGTATCTCCGTTTTTATTATTATACAAGATATTGATATGTTTGGCAACAGGCAATTTGCATTTTCTGAAATTGCTGTTGTAATTACATGTAAACGGTCGAATTTACATTAAATTCATCAAAAAAAATGGGTCCAATTTTAGTACTCCGGACCCATTTATGTTATAGGAAATGTTTCCTTTTACTCTTCCTTACTTTTTCTTGGCTGTTCTGTCTGATAATCGCAATCATCGCTGCTGCACTTTAACCTGATTTTCTTTCCTGCATATCTCCTTGTAAGGAAGTTGCCGCAGCGGGGGCACTTCTGCTCTGAAGCCATATCCCATGTCATGAACCTGCATTCCGGATAGTTGTCGCACCCAAGGTACTTCTTGCCTCTTCTTGTCTTCTTTATCAGCACCTTGCCGCCGCACCTGGGGCATAAGACTCCTGCGTCTTCGGTTATGGCCTTTGTGTTCCTGCAATCCGGAAATCCCGGGCATGCAAGAAACTTCCCATACCTTCCGTGCTTTATGACCATGTTCCTTCCACATTTTTCACACACCACATCTGTTTCTTCCTCGGGTATCTCCACCTCACCTATCTGTGTCTCCGCTTCCTTGAGCTCCCTGTCGAACTGAGGGTAGAACTCCCTTAATACTTCACGCCATTCCTTCTTGCCCTCTTCTACATGATCAAGCTTGTTTTCCATCTGCGCTGTAAACTCTATGTTAACAATATCCGAAAAGTGCCTGAGCATTATCCCGGTAACTATCCGGCCAAGCTCGGTGGGAATCAGAACCTTGCCATCCTTTTCGACATATCCCCTTGCCTGTACGGTTGAAATTATAGGAGCATACGTACTCGGCCTGCCTATACCCTTCTCCTCCAGCTCCCTGACAAGCGATGCCTCGGTATACCTTGAAGGCGGCTTTGTAAAGTGCTGTTCGGGATTAAGCTTCTTCAGGGACAGCACCTCGTCCTTTTCAAGTTGGGGCACCTCTGTATCCTTGTCATCCTGTCCGTCATCCCTTCCCTCTATATACAGCTTCATAAACCCCGGAAACCGCAGCTTTGAGCCTTTTACCTTGAAAACATATCCCGCTGCCTCTATATCTGCAGAAACTGTATCATACACCGCCTTTGCCATCTGGCTGGCCACGAATCTTTCCCATATGAGTTTGTAAAGCCTGTACTGGTCCCTTTTCAGTGATGACTTTACCTTTCCCGGTTCAAACCCTACATTGGTTGGCCTTACCGCCTCATGTGCATCCTGTGATGCAGCCCTGTTGGAATACTGTACACGCTTCTCCGGAAGGTAATCATCCCCGTATCTTTCTTTGACAAACCCTGCAGCCTGGTCTGCTGCCTCGTTTGAAATACGCCTTGAGTCGGTACGGATATATGTGACAAGCCCCACTGTTCCCTGCCCCTCTACGTCAATACCTTCATAAAGCTGCTGTGCTACTATCATTGTCTTCCTGGTTGAAAACCCAAGCTTTCTTGAAGCCTCCTGCTGCAGCGTACTTGTCGTAAACGGCGGTGCCGGTGATTTCTTTCTTGTCCCCCTCCTTACACTTCCTACAGTGTATTCAGCTCCTTTAAGGTCGGCAAGGATACCCTCAACCTGTTCCCTGTTCTTAAGATCCGTCTTTTTCTTCTTTGATTTTCCGTAAAACTTTGCCTCGAACGATTCCCCGTTTCCCTTTGCCAGTAAAGCCCCGATTGTCCAATACTCCTGCGGCTTGAAGTTTTCTATCTCTTCCTCCCGGTCGCATATAAGGCGCACTGCCACAGACTGCACACGCCCCGCACTCAAACCCTTCTTTATCTTCTTCCACAGTATGGGGCTTATCTTGTAACCCACAATCCTGTCAAGTATTCTCCTTGCCTGCTGTGCATCCACAAGCCTGTAGTCTATCTCCCTGGGAGACTTTATTGCATTCTTTACCGCATTGCCGGTAATCTCGTTAAATGTTATCCTGCATTTCTTTTTTTCATCCAGCTTCAGCAGGTTTGCAAGGTGCCATGATATGGCCTCCCCCTCACGATCGGGGTCAGTTGCCAGATACACATTGGAAGCCTTTTTGGCTTCCTTCCGCAGCTTTGCTATAACATCACCCTTGCCCCTTATTGATATATACCTGGGCTCAAAGTCATTTTCAACATCAACTCCAAGCTGGCTTTTGGGAAGATCCCTCACATGACCCACCGATGCCTCAATCTTATAGTTTTTACCAAGGAATTTGCCTATGCTCTTCTTCTTCCCTGGAGACTCGACTATCACCAGATTCTTTGCCATCCAATTCCTCCAAATACTGCAGCATTTTCTCTTTCGTTTCCCCGGGCAACATTATACTCATATATATTTAAGCAGTCAAGTATGACATTTATCTTGCAAGAGACTATCTGCAGTAGCATATATGGGCATTATCCAGCAGTTCTTCTCTATAACTTTTGTAAAATGCTTCAAAAGTCTCATGCTCTTTTTCCGGCTCTTCCATAATACGTTCCATAAATTGGGGTTCAAGCACCTGCTTTTTATACATTCCTATCATCAGCAGCCTTTTGTATACAGGCCTGGCTTTCTCCACGTATTCTTCTTCAGTTATTCCTGCAGCATCCAGATAGTCATTAAATTTCTTTAAAGCCTCAGGGTCTTTTTTTATGCTGTGCAATGCTTTGTTGATTTCCTCATCAATCCTTTCATCCTCCACAAGAATACCATGTGTTTTAGCTTCTTTCATAAGCAGCTCATTAACAGCCAGTTTTTGAATGATCTCCTCATCTGTTCTCTCAATACCGTAAATTTCATAATTGTTTTTTAACAGTTCCACCTGCTCCCAGGTTATTCTACCTCCCATAAATACAGCTGCCAGTTGCTCATCACTTATGCTGGTAACCTTGGCATAGAAACAAATGTATACCTTCCCTATCTTTTCATGCCAGTCTTCGCTGACTACACTGGCAACAGCAAGTGCCACCAATATGATTGATACTACTGTAATTCCAACAAAAACCTTGTTATACAATTTCATCTTATCATTCCTCATTCTTTTTTTTACCAAATATCAAGTTAACACTATTCCTTTTATTTGTCAATTAATATTTTAGAATTTGTGAAAACGAAGTGCACTTACCCTCCCCTGTCGGGGTGAAAGGGTCAGTCGCATACGATGTCAGTGTTACATACATACTTCCATGGGGACAGGAATTGATAGGAAATGCAACTATAAAAGGTCAGCCTGTTAATATAAAGGTTACCGGCAAAGTCATTGAATTCCCTGCAGAACCAATAATTGATGCAACCCATGATGAAGTCATAATCAATTACAGATTTGATGTAAGATCTGAGGTGGCTGTTCAAATCGACCATAAGCCAGACATACAGACCGATACCGCTCAGGTAGACTGGTCAGTTAATCCAACCGGTACTCCAAGGTTTACTGTCGATGATGAACTCAATATTACCATATTGATTTCGTCAGGTAAAAAAGATTGTTAGAAGCGGGGGGATATGTCCCCCCCAAGGGCTGATACTCCTTATAGACCATCTTGCTCTTATCGCTTGCGAAATACCGATGTGTTAATTTACACCATAACTAAACTAAGTCAAAACCTTTCATCTGATCATTTTCTTTATCTCTTCTATAGTATATGGCGGGTTTTTCTTATGTAATAACAAATGACAATTGGGACAAACCGGACGAAGGTCTTTAACCGGGTCCACTTTGTATTCTATTCCAATACCACTTAGCGGTACCAGATGATGAACATGTATAACTCCCTTACCTTCTATTCCATACTTTTTTTCAAAATCAAATTCACATATGTAACATTTACTGCCATAGAGGTCTATGCAGCGTTTTCTTGCAATTGGATTACGTTCATATTTGTTTATAACCATTTGTTTTTTTTCGCCTTCTTTCAGGTTTTTCAATTCGCGTGTATCAAATTCATCCGGGTAAACTGATTTTGCTAACAAATTCAATTCATTACTACCGCCTAATTCTTCCATTGCCTCTATAAGCTCAGGTCTTAAAATCCAATGATATCCTTCATCAGTTTTGATACCCCAGAAGGGGACATTGAACCAGTTATAGCCCTGTCCGTTTTTTTGTTTAGGAGCCTCTATGTTAAGCTTGTTTGCGATTCTCTTTCCCAGATTTCCAACCTGTTTATTCAACGTAACATAATGAACCATCTTTAAGATATCTGCTATTTGTGAAGCTGTTGTCATATGGTTCCCACATGCATAAATAAGTTCCAATAATTCTAAATCATTTCTTTTAATGACAGTTGTATCTCTTAATAGTTCAATCCATTGCTTCTTATTGATGTTGACATCATCTTTCCATTCTTGTTTAATATCCATTACATTATTTACCTCCCCTTGTACAATATAGTTGTAATCATGTAAGTCCCAATAGATATTCACTGTTTCACTGCTGACTTGAATATCATCCCTTTCTTCCTGTCTACAATTCCATTGAGTTCCATAAGAATAAGTACATTCTCAAGCTTGTTCCTGTCTATGCCCGACTCAAATGCAAGTGTTTCAGTATGCTTTGGTCCATTTTTGAGGACGTCCATAACAATATCCTGTATATCATCCCTGTCACTGCTGTATATTGCTCCGGCCTCCCTGGTTCCATAGTGCATACTGTTCACTTCCTCAAGTATGTCATTTACCGATGCAACCACCTTTGCACCGTCTTTTATAAGCTTGTTTGTCCCCCTGCTCACTTCACTGTCTATGTTGCCTGGTACTGCAAAAACATCCCTTCCCTGTTCAAGAGCATAGCCTGCTGTTATAAGGGAACCGCTTCTCTCTCCTGCCTCTACCACAACCGTACCCATTGATGCCCCGCTGATTATCCTGTTCCTTGCTACAAAGTTCCGGGGAAGAGGAGGGGTTCCTGGAGGATATTCGGATATAACGGCTCCGTTTTTTTCTATCTGTTTCATCAGTCTCCTGTTCTCGGGAGGATAGACTGTATCTGTTCCGCAGCCCAGAACTGCAACAGTCCTTCCCCCTCCTTCAAGAGCGCCCTTATGTGCAGCAGAGTCTATACCCCTTGCCATTCCACTTATTACAGTAATTCCGGATGAAACAAGCTCATAAGAAAGTTTCCTGGCCACTTCAAGTCCGTATCCTGTTGCCTTTCTTGAACCGACAACCGCCACCATCTTCTCATCGCTTATCAGTTTGCCCTTTACATACAATACAAGCGGCGGGTCATATATCTGCTTTAAACCTTCAGGATAACATCTGTCCTGTATGGATACCATATTCACCCTGCTTCTTCGAACAACCTCAAAAACCTTTCGGCTTTTCTTCCTTATGCTTTCATCCAGCACCTGTTCATAAATGACTGCATTAGCAAAGGGGAGAGAACACAGTTCTTTCTTTTGAGCCTCCCATATCTTCACAGGAGTCCCCAAATGTTCAAGAAGCCTGCTCTTATCCCCCGGTTTAATCTTCTGCATCATACTCAGCCATACCCAGTATTTCATGTCCTCATGCATACTATACCCCCATATACAAAACAAAATATAAACAGCTGTTCTTCTGTTGGGTTGATTATAGCAGATATTTACGTATAATACAAATTTGATACGAAAAAATTGATACGAAAAAATTCTTTTTGTTCAATATATAAGTTGGATTTAATAAATTACGCCTTTTACCAATTATACTTATATACATTAAACTATTAGTCATGCATTTCATTTCCATTCTCAAACCATACTACTAATGGTTCCATTGGCTTATCTTCAGGACTGTTTAACCCATTTACTGATAACTCCACAAATGCTCCATATTTGCGGAGGATATGCCAATATTCACCCAAATTGCCGTCATGTTATCATGCCCTATGTTGAAGAGCTGGCAGACGACCCAGAGAAAGACCGGGAGTTTTCAAATCGGCCGTTTGACATAGACCCAAGGAGCAAAAAGCAGATAGACCAGTATAACAAGGTACAGAAAAAGAAAAGGCAGTTGCGTGCAGACCGGAGGCAGTGGCAGCGATATAAAATGGTACTGCCTAATGATACACCAAGAACCTTCTCCGGATTCGAAGGATGAAGACATCAAACTCGGAAAACTGGAAGGAGCTTCAGAGGGATTACAGGAGAATGAGCCTGGAAATTAACAGAGGAAGTGGGAAAATCATTGAATCGCTCCCTAATTACGATAAAGCAGTCATACCGAAACCGAAACTGGTTAAATATTCTTTAAATATGGAACATCCTAAAGGAAGAAAAGAGAAGGCTATTGCTTTCAAAAAGGCTCTGGGGTATAATAAAGGTAATTACAAGGAACTTATGGACAATATCCATAAGAATGTCGGAAAATATAAAGCTCGTGAAAAAGGGATTGACAGGTATGGGCTTAAATATGAAGTTGTAATGAATCTTACAGGTCCGAACGGAAAAAGCGCAAATGTATTGACTGGATGGATAATAAGAGATGAAGTTGATATACCGACATTAACGTCAACATATGTAACGAATAAGAAGGTGCTGGAATGAAAGAGTTGGATGTTGTAAAAATTAAAAAAGATTACCCTGTTTATGGAATAAGTAAAGGTGATAGAGGAACTATCCTCGAGGTATTTGATAAACCGGAAAAGGCTTATCTTGTTGAATTTGCTGAAGATGGTGGAGAAGCTATTTGCATGGAAGTTTTTTATCCCGATGAGTTGGAACTTGTATGGTCGTGTCCTTAGCAGGTTTTTAATGAATAGAAAGGGCGTGAAATAAGTGATTTACTTGCCTGACCAATGGATAAAAGACAAAAGTAATATAGAGGAAATACGCAATATTATTGAAGCGCTAGAAAGGGATATAGTTACTCTGGAGATACTTAAGGAAAAGGATAAAGCAATTGAACGCCTTAAGGAGATGGGGGAGGATATTCTCTATGAAAAAATAAAGAATCAAGTAATTGTTGTTGCAGGATAAACTCACCCACATTTCAGTAAATGAAAATCAACACCCGTGAGGGTGTTTTTTATTGCTTTTTTTCAAGGAGGAAGCATAATGAATATACCTGCGGAAATAAAAATTGGTGGTTTTATCATAAAGGTTAAGGAAGTAAAAAATCTCAGTGTTGAAAGGGAGAGTACTGGAGAATATCATCCCTTTTTGCAGGAAATATGGCTTGATGATACCCTTACAAAACAGCAAAGAGAAGAAGTGTTTGTACACGAAGTACTTGAGGCTGTGAAAGACATCTATGATATTGTTTTAGCACACAAGGAATTGACGTTAATTGCAACAGTACTTCATCAGATATTGAAAGACAATAACATTAGTTAAATAATACCGTAACAGGTGTTTTTTTATGCTCAAACAAAAGCTGCACTTAAAAGCTATTTTCAGCAGCAGGGTTTCTCTCAAGATGAAGTTGAGAAACTTCTCAAAGAGCACAAGGAGAGGAAAGAAAAAGAACGGGCAGACAATTTGGAACGTGAGAAGAAGACTGCTCTGGAGACTGCAAATCAAAGACTTGTTGCTGCAGAATTCAAAGTACAGGCAGCAAAGAAAGGTGTCCAGTACGTTGAAATAGTAATAATCATTTAATCGACTACTCCCAGTAAATGCTTTAAGCTTTTTGTAATCAAGAGTTTTATCTGTTCTGT
>CAYYGK010000019.1:0-21961 GCA_964471145.1 uncultured Eubacteriales bacterium
TACAAGATATGCTTTTTTACAATTAATGGTCGGTTCCGAACATGGCAGTCCTTTTTCTGACTGCAACACTTAAAACGATGCCAAGCGCAAAATAGTTTGTGATCATAGCACTCCCGCCGGCACTCACAAAAGGAAGGGGAATGCCGGTTACCGGCAGAACTCCCAGATTCATACCAATATTTTCAAAGAAGTGGAATGCCAGCATGCCTGTCACACCAATAACTACATATTCACCAAACAGATCCCTCGACTTGGCTGCAGTGCTCAGGCAGCGAAGCAGAATTATGACTACAAGAATAACAACGAACGCAGTTCCCAAAAAACCCAGCTCTTCACCAATTACCGCAAAAATGCAGTCCGACTCCTTAATTGGTATGCCGCCAGTGGTATTCTGGCTTTGTATCCCGTGCCCAAGACCGCTTCCCATTATCCTGCCGGAACCTATCGCCATCTTTGCCTTCATAACCTGGTAGCTGGCCCCGGAAGGGTCAGAACCCGGAAAAAGGAATTCTATAATTCTTTCCTTTCTCTCAACATTCAAAAAGAACATCCACATGGCTGTAGCCGCCAGCACCGAAACGCCTGCCATTATCAGCATGTACTTGTAGCTGATGCCCCAGATAAACAGCATTGCCGCAAGAATAACAACAAACACCATTGCGGTTCCATAATCCGGCTGAAGCAAGACAAGTGCAACTGGTACTGCTGCCACAGCTGCAAGCCTTAAAATATTGCGATTACCTCTTCCCTCTCTCATCCGCTCCAGGCAGCCGGCTACCATTATTATAAAAGTGATTTTTGCAAACTCCGATGGCTGGAAACTCAGTCCGCCTGGCAGTATCAGCCAGCTGTTGCTCCCCAGTTCCTCCCTGCCTGTTCCTCTCCAAAGCACAATTACAAGCAGCAGCGTGCTTACTGTATAAAGAAATATTCCTGATGGCTTGAGTATCTGGTAATCTATAACGCTTATGGCAAGAGCCAGTGCAGCACCCAGCGCAATGCTCACAGCCTGTACAAGCATTATTCTTGAGCTGCCGGGCATTGTCCGGGTTGCGCTCTGAAGCACTACAAGACCAAATATCGAGAGCGCCAGGACACATACAAAAAGAATATAGTCAAACTTTTTAAAATATTTTATACCCCTGGTCTTTTCCAGGTAATACATAACTGTTCTTTTGACCTCTTCCCTTATTTAACATATTTCATTGCTCTTCTTTGTCATTACTGCTTATTTCTTCTTCTTTCTCCTCATCCTTCTTTATATCTTTGAGTATTCCGGCATAAGCACTCTGTCCTCCTTCAGCCCATTCTTCATCCGAAGCAGCCTTTCTCCTTCTTATAACGAAAAGTATTGAAAAGACAATAACCGAAGCAACCGCTACCAGCAGGTTTACCCTGATATTCCCCAGCATAAGATTGTCTGTGCGCAGCACTTCTATCCATGACCTTCCGAGTCCATAAAGAGCAAGGTACAAAAACAGCAGCTCGCCATCCTTTTTCTTTCGCTTCTGGTACCAGAAAAGCACAAAGAAAACACCTGCATTCCATAAAGATTCATACAAAAAGGTGGGGTGAACAGGCCCGTTTTCTATAAAAGTCCCATCCATTCCCCATGGAAGTTCTGTGTGTGTACCATAAGCCTCCTGGTTTACAAAATTGCCCCATCTTCCCACCGCCTGGGCAATTGGGAAATATACCATACAGAAGTCTATAATACGCAGGAATTTAATCTTCCTTACCCTGGAAAAAATATATGCAGTGGCAAATGCTCCGATGATAACACCATAAAATGCGGTACCGCCTTTTCTTGTATTGAGTATTTCCAGAAGATTACCCCTGAAAACCGCCCAGTTAAATATGACATAGTAAAGCCTTCCTGTAATTATTGCTATCGGAGTGGCATAAAGCACAAGGTCAAGAATGGTGTCCTGTTCTATACCATACCTTTTACAGTTTTTCATTCCAACAAGTACCGCAAGAATAAATCCCGCAGCATTGATAATGCCATACCAGTAGATCCCTATACCGAATACTTCAAAAGCCACTCTGCCAATGTTTAATTCAAGCCCCAGCTTTGGAAATTCTATAATGCTCATGCTATCCCCCCTGTACCGGTTTTATAACAGACAATACAAGCTTGTCAAGGTCAAAATGACTGTAAAAGACATCCTTTGCATATCCAAAATCAATTCTATCATAAACATCAAAATAGTCAAACAGATATACACCCTTGAAATACACGGATATGAAGGCATGTGAGATTTTTTCCACCGAGTTGAACTGCCGTATGAATCTTCCTGTCATAGCCCCTCTGGATCTCTCAAAGTCGATTTTGTTAAGACCCTTGCTCCCTAGTGTACGCAGATACCGGGCTATCCTGTCCCTGACCTTCACCGGGTGCCCTGATTCACCTCCCATTATGGAAAAGGCATAGTTTCTCTCTATTGTATAATCCATATCAAATGTGCTGTTTATAAGGCCTTCGTTATACAAATCGTTATACAGTTCAGAAGCCCTTCCCAGTATCATGTCAAGCAGTATTTTAACCGCAGCTTCTCGCTTTATCAGTTCCAGACCGTCAGCGGGACTTTCAGGGTCCATAAACCCGAGCTGGAAAATGGGGGTCGATACCGAAAGGCTTTGTTCGGTATATCTGCATACCGTCTTCTCCTCCCTGTGCGGAAACACTCTTTTTATTTCTCCCTGGGGGCTTGTTTTGCTGATGCCTTTTTCTACAATGCTGAAAACGTCATTTGGAGAAACATCACCGCAAACTGTCATTATCATGTTAGATGGGTGGTAGAATGCCCTGTAGCATTCTATCAGCGTCTCCCTGTCTATCTTTGCTATGCTTTCCCTGGTTCCCGCTATTTCAATCCTGACAGGATTAGTCTTGTACATTGCGTTTAACAGATTGAAAAAAACCCTCCATCCGGGGTTGTCCTGGTACATTCCTATTTCCTGCCCTATAATACCCTTTTCCCTTTCCACGCTCTCCCCGGTTATATGAGGATTTTGTACAAACTCAAGCAGCAGACCGAGGCTGTCTGCAAACCTGTCGGTAGCCGAGAAAAGGTACACCGTCTGGTTAAATCCGGTATATGCATTCGGACTTGCGCCCAGTTCACTGAAGCGCTCCATTGCGCTGCCGCCTTCCTGTTCAAACAGCTTGTGCTCAAGAAAATGTGCAATCCCGTCAGGAACCCTTTTAGCTTCTCTATGCCCGGGAAGAAAGAATTCATTGTCTATGGAACCATACCGGGTTGCAAAAGCTGCAAATTTCTTCTGGTATCCCCTTTTGGGTATCAGGAAAACCTTAAGGCCGCTTTTGTGAATATATGTGTGCATTTTTTCCTCAATTTTCCCAAATTCGGTTGTACTGTAATTCATTTTCATCTCCTTTTATTCATTTGCGCCGGGTGACAGGAAGTAAACAGTGTCAAGTTTAATCTTCTCTGCAACACGTATCACATCTTCCCTTTTTACCTCTCTTATATGCTCTATCAGCGTGTCAAAACTGTCATTGCTTCCCGCTACCCTCTGTCCCAGATAGAAATCCGCCATATTTATGCTGCTGTCCCTCAGTGATTTTATGCCTGTCTCCATAGCCTTTAGCGCAGAGTTGAATTCATAGTCGGATATTACACCCTTTCGCATGTCATCAGCCTGTTTACCCATTATTTCCTCTGCCTTTCCCCTTACCGCAGGATCTATACCGCAGCCTGCTACCATAAGCCCTTTGAACTTTTCCAGCCTTGAAAAGGCATAGTAGGCAATCCCGGCTTTTTCACGGACATTTCTGAAAAGCTTTGAATGTATTCCTCCTCCCAGAATACCGTTGTACAAAAGGAGCGGGTAGTAATCTTCATCCGAAGGCCCCGTATTTGTCCTGTAACCAAGTGTAAGCTTGGCCTGGTTTATATGGCGCTTCTCCTCAATGTATCTTACATCCTGAGGCCCGGATATTATCTTTACCGGACTGGGTTTCTTTACACTGCCGCGCTTTATGCCTTCAAGCGCATTTTGTGCATAAGCAAGCTGTTCATCACTTGCATCACCCGTTATGTAAACCTTTACAGGCCATTCTTCCATAACATTCCTGTAATGCCTGTGCAGGCCTTCTGCATCTATACCTGGCAGGTCCGAAACACTGCCGTATTCATATATCCCAAAGGGCTCTGTCCTGCACATTTCCTCAAGACATCTGTCAACAGCGTACTGCACCTTGTTGTTTATCCTGCTCTCTATAAGGTTCTTAAGGTTGTTCTTTTCCTGCTTAACGTAATCCTTCCTGAAACCTTCTCCTTCTATTACCGGTTCAAGCAGTATTTGTGCAGCAAGGTCAAAGGCCTGCCGGAACAGCCGGGTATTGTCAGTTGTATACCTGTCGTTTACATACTCTATATAAAAATGTATTATGTGCCTTTCTCCCTTTTTTACAACCCCGCAGTCAAAAGTAGCGCCGTACAGTTCCTCCAGGCACCTGGCTATATCCCTGAATGCAGGATAGCTTTTGCACCCTCTTCGCAACACAGCAGGCAGCAGTGCAGTCATTGCAGCCTCATCTTTGGTTATGCTGCTGTCAAGGAATATATGTACAGTATTTGTCTTAAATTTTTCCGTCCTTATGCTAAAAAGCTCTATACCCCTAAAATCAGCAATCTTCACAAGAACCGGCCCTGTTTTCACTCCGTTCATATTTTCACCCTTTTCACAAAGTATGGCATTTCATTTAATAGTATACAGAAAACATGTGCTAATATACAACCCTGATGTGAAGTGTGGTGCGATTTTTGCAATTTGAGCATTTAATTTAGCTTATTCATCTATTATACCCCTCCAGTTCCCCCAACATTTTCATTGACCTTGTAATCCATTCCACAGCGCCTTCCAGACGGTAACCCTTGAAACCCGCTGTTATCAGGATGTCGGTTATCTCATCCTTGTTGATATCAATATCGATAAGGCCGATCATGTCTTTACGCTCTGAATCGATTTCCTTTACATAATCCCAATATGTTCCTGAATATCCAAAGCTGGTTGAATACCCGGGGATATCCTTGACCGCGTTTTCAACCGTTTCTTCCGTATCTTCATAAAATAGGCTGCGCCCGTTGTCGTAGAGCGGATAAAATGACTCGGTTTTGCCATGCATCTTAATTGCAATGTTGGAAAGGTGCCGGTCGTCCTGACGTGTGATGAAGTCAAGCAAAATCATCCGTGCGATCTCGTCCCGGTATCGTGGGCGGACAGACAACAGATTCTGATACTCGTTGTCGTTTCTCCTGGCCTCAAAGAGTCTACGGAAATGGACGATGTACTCACGTGAAAAGTCATACATAAACACGGAGAACACTGTGTCCTTATCGGCCCGGATGGCTGGACAACAGGGTACGCCAAACCTTTGTCCGAGCAGATATACCGCAATCTCTGATTCTACATCGGTTACCAGTGGGTTGATTCGCTGTTTGTATATTCCATATTGTCCCTTAAACACGCCATACCGCTTGATATTATATCCTTCGGGTGTGTCGATGCTGTCACCCGTCTTATCCACACGCTGTAAAAACACCGACGAGAACACGTCCGTCATAACAGACTCCCGTGTTTCGTTCTTTGTGCAGGCAATCCACAGCAAATCCTTCGGGTGAATCCCACGAGTGACCTCGGCAATACGTAGCACATCATAACAGCAAAGTCCACAACGGAAAAGGATACGCTCAATGTCCCGCCGGTCGCGGCTGACAATGCGTTCAGAGAGGAATCTGATAAACTGCTCTGGTGTCCAATGGGTTTCACCATGGGAATAAAGCGTTACCACTTCATTAAAATCCGGCAGCGTGAAAGTAACCGCGTTGGTGCTGTCAATCAAACCAATTACGTCATTGTTCCATTTCAGATATCGGAGAATTTCCATAGCTTTAGAACCTGACTTTATTCTGCCGTCAGGCGGCTTTTGGGCACTTTCGGGAATCCGATAGGACTTCCCCTTCTTCTCCGCTCCTGCAACCCTGCCATCAGCGCACAAAATACGTACCCGACGGGCAGATATTCCCCATTTTTCCGCCGCTTGCTGCGCCGTCATATATTCCATAATATTCACCGCCTCTTGCTGTTATTTACATATTATACCGCTAATACGGAATAATATCAATTACATTGTTCCGCAAGTGACAAGTATCCTGTATTTAAGTGCCAGGTAAGAATTAATGGTATTACTTGCATTGTATTACTGTGCGTTTTATGTGTCAATCAGACCATTTATTAACCACGAATTGTTTTTGATTTTTTTACCTTTAGCTGATATACTATTCATATATATACAGCCTGACTGCAGTAAGCCTGCAGTAGATAAATATAAGGGTGTTGGGGAAATGACTTTTGTTCGGTTTGCCTTTCTTGTTGTACTGGCAGTATCTTTTTATATCTGTGTGTCGGGTATTGCACTTAAGTCTGCACGCAAGAGCATCAGACTTCTGGCTGCCTGTTTCGGGGTGGTACTGTTTTTTTCTGCAGCAGCATTTATATTACCGGAGAGTTATCCTCTGTATGATACCGCTGTAGCTGCGGATATTATACTGCTTGTGTCCTTTACTGTAGTAGTGCTGTTAAATCCCGATAGATTAAATACCTCTCATGCCCTTCCTGCAGTATTCATCTTTTCAGCAGCCATAACCTTTGCATATCCTCATACGGTGCTTCCTATGGCTGATATTCTGCATGTTCCATCAGTCCACGTGGTTTTGTTTACTGTGTTTCTTATGTCTGCATCGCTTTATGTGTCAAAGAAAGCACTGCACTCGGTATTGTTTGCCACTGGCCTTGTGCTTGCTGCCATTTCAGTAATAACTTCAATATTGTTTGAAGGTATGGCGGGAAACCTGTTTAGAACAGCATCATATACAGTTTTTTTTATATGCTTTAACCGATTTCTTGTGCTGACGCTCATAAAAAACTATGAAAAAGCCAAAAAGGAGCTTGAGGCTGCAAACACTGATGTGGAAAACCTGGTAAGAAAAAGAACGTACGAAATTGAGCGCTCCAACAAAAGGATTGCCGACAAGGCAAGGATAGACCCCCTGTCGGGAGTAATGAACAGAAATGCCGTAATAACTCATCTGGAGAATCTTATCAGTGAAAAGAGGGATTTCTGCCTTCTCCTGTTTGACATAGACAATTTCAAGGAAATAAATGATTTTCATGGTCATGTTACAGGTGATGCATGTATTAAAAAAACAGGTTCTGTACTAAGGGATTCTATACGGAGCGGTGACAGGGCCGGAAGGTATGGAGGAGATGAATTCCTGGTTTTGCTCCCCGGAACCACTCTGTCCCAGGCAATGTACACAGCCGAAAGGCTCAGAAAAAATATTGAGGTGTCCGGCAAGCCGCCGATAACAGTTTCAATAGGTGTTGCTTCCTATCCGAATGATTCAAAAACAAAGGAAGGGCTTTTAAAGTTTGCCGATGAAGGGCTCTATATCTCTAAAAAGAAAGGCCGCAACTCAGTGACACACAAGGGGCTGTATTAATCCTTTGAATAACTCTCATGCAGCTGCACCGCTGTCTCAATATCCTTTTTGACACGCTCTTTCAGTCTTCCGGTTGAAGAAAACTTTATTTCATCCCGTATGCGCTGCATGAAGAAAACCTCTATGCTCTTTCCATAGATGTCTTCTTCAAATCCCGGTATATGCGTTTCTATACTGGTCTGTCCGGATTCATTGAATGTCGGATTTGTTCCTATGTTTGTAATACTGTTGTGCATCTTTCCATCCGTAAAAGCTTTCGTAAGATAGACTCCGTTTTTTGGTAATACCAGGTAATCATCAGTATAAAGGTTTGCTGTGGGAAATCCCAGGTTTCCTCCCCTGCGGTCACCGCTTCTGACCCTGCCTGCCAATGAGTAAAAACGCCCCAGGTATTTGGCTGCAAGATTCACATCCCCTTTTTGTACCAGTTCTCTTATAAGTGTGCTGCTTACAGTTTTGTCATCTATCATGACAGGCTCTATGACAATAAGTCCGAATCCATACCTTATCCCCAGTTTTTCAAGCAGTCCTACATCACCGGTTCCCCTGTATCCAAATCTGTAGTTGAAACCAGCGACAGCCAGTTTCATTTTCATCTTCCCCAAAAGTATGTCCTCAACAAACACTTCGGGAGGCATCCTTGAGTATTTCTCATCAAACTCTTCAAAAAATAGGAAGTCAAGAGGTGTTTTTCCAAGCAGTTCAATCTTTTTTTCCGTAGTTGTCAAAAGCGGTGTAAGAAGATTTTTTCTCAATATGTTTTCCGGATGTTTTGTAAAAGTGAAAACCATGGACTTGAGTTCCTGGGCACGGGAGCGCTCTATCAATGTATTTATAAGCGTCATATGTCCGACATGAAGACCATCGAAATTCCCAAGGCCTACAGCTTTTGGCTCTTTACACATGTTATAAGCACTGTATGCTACTCTCATCTGTCACCCCTGCACAAAACCTTTTTTGGAATAAGAATACTCCTGTCACCTGTTTTTTCTATCCTGCCTACTGCCAAAAACAGCTTTCCGCTATAGACTTTAACTGTTTCATTTGCTCCCGGGTTTTCCCCCATATATATTCTCTGCCCGTTTTTAATCTGCTTTGCTTCAACCGGTGTTATAGTTACAGACGGATAACCTTCAAGGGCTGTATCGGATGGCAAAAAACATCTGTTGTCCAGGTTCTCCACTTCTTCAATGGTCAGTGCGTCGTCCAGCCTGAAAGGGCCTACTCTTTTCCTGAGCAGAAAATTCATGTGAGCTCCGCACCCAAGTCTTTTTCCCGCATCATGGCACAGCGTTCTTATATATGTGCCTTTGGAACATATTACATCAAACAGAATCCGTTCCCTGTTAGTATTAACCAATCGGATACTGTAGATTCTGATCTTCCTTAGCTTACGCTCAACCGTTTCGCCCTTTCTTGCAAGCTGATAAAGCCTTTTCCCATGCATTCTGACTGCAGAATACATGGGCGGCAGCTGTTCAGAAACACCCTTGAATTCATCAAGTACTTGCCTTACAGTGTTCCTGCAGGTTTTTACCCTCTTAACGGCTACAACCTTTCCATCACTGTCCTGTGTATCAGTCTCCACTCCGAGCACCATTTCCGCCCTGTATTCCTTTGTCATCCCTGCCATATACTCTGTCAGTCTGGTTGCCCGGCCGACACATACCGGTAGTACTCCTGCAGCCCCCGGATCAAGTGTTCCTGCATGCCCGGTTTTGGCACCGCCAGCCTTTTTCCTGACAAAAGCCACCACATCAAACGAGGTCATGCCAGGAGGCTTAAGGATATTTAAGATTCCTTCCATATTTATCCTCCAGTCAACTGCCTGTTTGAATCTTAAGCATAACCTGTTGAACCGTTTTGCTTATTATATCATCCAGTTTGCCTTCGATGGTAAAACCACTTGCCCTTTGATGCCCTCCCCCACCGAACTTTGATGCTATCTCAGCTACATCCACATATTCATTTGAACGCAGGTTTACTTTTATTCCACTGCTGCTGTGTCTGAAAAGCAGGGCTGCCTCAACACCCCGTATGTTTCTGCCCAAATTGACCAGGCCATCAAAGTCCTCCTCAGAAGCACCTGTTTGCCTAAGTGCTTCATCTGTTAAACGCATTGTACACACCTTCCCGCTGCAAAGGAGTTCAATGGAACTTATCGCTTTTTCCATCAGTTTAAGCTTTTCATACGATAGCGTCTCAAAAATATTCCGGGACAGGCCCGCAACATCTATACCTTTTTCCAAAAGCCTTGCTGCAATCCGGTGGGTTTTTGCAGAAGTGTTGCTGTACCTGAATCCGCCTGTATCCGTTGCTATCGCCACATATATGCACTCTGCAATAGACCTGTCGATTTCTATGGAAAGCGCTTGTATTATATCAACCATGATTTCGCCCGTAGAAGAACAACTGCTTCTTACATCATTAAATTCTGCATAAAAGGTGTTGGTGGTATGATGGTCTATATTTATGGTGACTTTGGCGCTGTCAAAAAGCTCTATCCTTCTGCCCAGTCTTTTTGTGTCCCCGGTGTCAACAGCAATTGCCAGAGACGGGGGGGCGATGCTCTCTTCATACCTTAACACCCGGCTTTTTGCTGCCAGAAATCCGTACAGAACAGGAAAACCCTCTTCAAGGTATACAACCGGTCTTTTCCCGAGTTTTTCAAGTGCAAGTGCCAGTGCTATGCTCGCACCCAATGCATCACCGTCCGCATTCACATGAGGAAGTATAACAGGATGCTGTTCTTTTTTTATAGCACAAACAATATCATTCTGTATCATTTAGTCCTGCTGCTCCTGTTCTTTTTGCTCTGCGTTTTTCCTGTGGACTGTTTTGTTTATCAGGTTTGAAATGTATATACTCTTTTCTATTGAATCATCTATCACAAAATGCAGTTCCGGGGTGAACCTCATTTTTACCCGGTGCCCTATTTTCCCCCTGATATATCCGGCTGCACTGGAAAGCGCCAGAAGCGCATTTTCTTTGTCTTGGGCGCCTCCCATAACCGTTATATATACTTTGGCATGCCTGAAATCCCTCGCAACCTCCACAGACATAACACTTACCATGTCCGGAAGTCTGGGATCCTTCAATTCCTTTTGTATTATTGCACCGATTTCCCTCTTTATCTCTTCGGATGCACGCTGTATTCTGTTAGCCACATATATCAACTCCTAAATCACCTTTCAACCTCTTCCATAACATATGCCTCTATTACATCGCCTTCTTTTATATCATTGAACTTTTCAATTGACACGCCGCATTCATAGCCCTGTACAACTTCCTTTGCATCATCCTTAAACCTCTTAAGTGACTCAAGGCTTCCCTCATGCACCACAACACCATCCCGGACAAGCCGCACACTGGAATTCCTGGAGATTTTACCGTCCGTTACATAACAGCCTGCAACCGTGCCCGCTCCTGGAACCCTGAATATCTGTCTTATTTCGGCATGACCCAGAACAGCTTCTCTATAGCTGGGTTCAAGCATGCCTTTCATGGCAGCCTCTATATCCTCTATGGCCTCATAAATAACTCTGTACAGCCTTACATCTACTTCAGCATTTTCTGCAAGCTCCATGACATTTGCTCCAGGCCTTACGTTGAATCCTATTATTATCGCATTGGTAACCTCCGCAAGGTTTACATCCGATTCATTGACTGCTCCGACTCCTCCATGTATTATCCTTACCTGGACCTCTTCATTTTCAATCTTTTCAAATGCCTGTTTCACGGCTTCCACAGAACCCTGCACATCAGCCTTTACAATAACGTTTAGTTCCTTCATGCTGCCTTCCCGTATCTGATTGTAAAGGTCATCAAGTGAAACCTTTGATGTTGTTTTTATCTGCTCCTGTCTCTGATTCTCTCTTCTCTTCTCAGCAAGCTGACGGGCCACCTTTTCATCTGTTATTGCATAAAATACCTCACCCGCTTTTGGAACTTCCGGAAGTCCGAGTATCTCAACAGGAGTGGAAGGACCTGCCTTCTCCATATCCTTGCCCTTGTCATCCATCATAGCCCTTATCCTTCCAACGGTTGTTCCTGTGACAATGGAATCTCCATGCCCCAGGGTTCCCCTCTGAACCAGAAGGGTTGCTATGGCACCCCTGGTCTTATCAAGCCTTGCTTCAATAACCGTTCCCTTTGCCTGCTTTTTGGGATTGGTCTTCAGCTCCAGCATATCTGCCGTAAGCAGAACCATTTCCAGCAGACCGTCTATGTTTTCCCTGTTCTTTGCCGAAACACCTATACATATAACATCTCCTCCCCACTCTTCGGGAACAAGTCCGTGTTCGGTCAGTTGCTGCCTGACCCTGTCGGGATTAGCCCCAGGCAGGTCAATCTTGTTTATTGCAACAACTATGGAAACACCGGCGGCTTTTGCATGGTTGATAGCCTCTACTGTCTGGGGCATCACACCGTCATCGGCTGCAACCACCAGAATGGCGATATCTGTTACCTGTGCGCCTCTGGCCCTGAGTGAAGTGAAAGCCTCATGACCCGGAGTATCAAGGAAGGTTATTCTCCTGCCGTTTATAGTAACCGTATATGCACCTATATGCTGGGTTATCCCTCCCGCCTCGGTATCTAAAACATTTTCTTCCCTTATGGCATCGAGGAGGGATGTCTTGCCATGGTCCACATGACCCATTACAACAACGACCGGAGCACGGTCTTCCGTATCCTTGCCGTCATCATCATTAGTGTCATCAAACAATATATCCTCTTCGCTTATTACTATCTCTTTTTCTATCTTTATACCGAACTCATCAGCAATTATTGATGCACTTTCAAAGTCAATCTCTTCGTTTAGAGTGACCATCATGCCCAGGCCCATAAGCTTCTTTATTACTTCTGTTGATGATTTCTTTAGTTTGCCCGCAAGGCTCTTTACAGTAAGGGTATCCGGTATTTTAACCGATTTGCGTGTGGGTTTTGCATCTTCCGGCCCTGCCTTCATCCTTAAACCCTTCCTGGCCCTGGGTGCCTTTTTTTTCTTCCCGTATTTCGGTATATACTCCTCAAATTCAAACCCTTCAGACATAACCTCGGAGACATCCTTTTTGCCGCCCAGTACGATATTCTGTGTATTAAACTTCCTCTTCTTGCCTGCCGCAGGTGAAGCCTTCTGTGGTTCCTTTGTCCTGGGCTTGCCGCTGTAAGGCCTGGATTTTTTTACAGTCTTTTTGTCCTTCCTGGGCATA
Organism: uncultured Eubacteriales bacterium; assembly: GCA_964471145.1. Classification (GTDB taxonomy): domain Bacteria; phylum Bacillota; class Clostridia; order Acetivibrionales; family STF1-152; genus CAYYGK01. Next base: position 12,746 of record CAYYGK010000019.1, read on the forward strand.
TCCTTTTCATCTTTAACAGCTTCCCTGTCAGGCCCGGGTTTGTTAATGGGCTTGCTCCCTGCAGCCGTTTTAACCGTCTTTGTTTCTGCCTTCCGGCCGGATGCAGCAGGTCCTGATTGTTCTTCCCCGGTCTTCTTTGCGGCAGGCTTTTTCTCCTGCTCCTTTTTCCTGGCAGGTTTCCGCTTCTTTTCTACCGGTTTTATCATTTGAGGCTCTTTTTGTTCTTTCGCCGTAACAGGTTCCTTCTTCTCAATCTTTTCATTTCCCTTAACCTGCTGTTTTGCAGCACTTTTTTCTTTCTCCTTCTCCCTTGGCACTGCAGCAGCTTTTTCCTTCTGCTTCTTTTTTTCCTCATCTTCTTTCTTTGCCTTCTTTGAACTGGTCTTTTTAAAGTCCTTTAAGCTGTCCCTTTTTTCTCTGACAAAACCTGCTCTCAATCCTGAAGTATCATCCGCAACCTTTACATAGTCTCTTCTTCTCTTTTTCTGGGGTCTTCTCTTACTCTTCCCCCCGCTCCTGTAATCCTCATCATCGCTGTCAAGGTTCACTTCTGTCTTTCTGATAATTGTCGGCCTGGACCTGTCCTGCTTTCTTACAGGCCTTTTTGCAGGCTCAGGCCTGGGCGGCCTTGGCATCTTGCCTTTTTCGGTTTCCGGCTCTTCCTTGTGTGTTATAACCCCTATATGGTCATACAATGCTTTAAGCTGGTCCTCATTCAAAAGACTCATATGGTTCTTTACATCTATTTTTATCTCTTCAAGTTTCTCAATGAGTCTCTTGCTTGTGGTGTTCAATTCCTTTGCAAGCTGGTATATCCTTATTTTTTCCATACAACAGCACCCCCGTCACTTCTGTCTATCATTTGTTCAAGCTTGTTCGCCATTGACCTGTCGGTAACGCACATAACGGCTGTTTCTCCTTTTCCTGCCGCTCTTCCCAGTCTCTCACGCATACCAAACAGCCTGACACTTGTTTTGTGTGAATTGCACATATTCAAAAACTTCCTGCTGGTATTGTCAGAAGCATCACAGGCAACCAGAAACAGTTCAGCCTTTCGGGCCTTAACCGCCCTTTCGCAACCTTCTTTGCCTGTAATAAGTCTTCCTGCCTTCCTCGCAATACCCAAAAAAGCATAAATCCTGTCAGTCATCTGTCCTCCCAATCTTAACCATCACCATATCATATATTCCCCGATCAATTTCTGCTCCAAAAGCCCTCTCCAGGCCTTTTTTCCTGCGAGCTGTATCAATGCACTCAGTTTCGGCACATACATACGCTCCCCGTCCGTTGCTCCTGCCCGTTAAGTCAATATTGATATTACCATCCTTATCCCTGACTATCCGGACAAGCTCCCTCTTTGGTTTCATCTGTCTGCAGCCAACACACATCCTCTGGGGAATCCTCCTTTTTTTCACAGAGGATCACTCCTTCTGCCCGTCATCATCAGTGTCAATATCCTCTTCTTCGTCTTCGTCTTCGTCTTCATACTCTTCATCTTCATATTCCTGATCCTCTTCATATATCTCTTCTTCCTCATATTCCTCATCGTCTTCATCAGGGTCATAATTCTCATCAACATTCAATAACTGCTTTTCTATTGCAGCACGCAGCTGGGATTCACTCTTTATATCAATTTTCCAGCCTGTGAGCTTTGCGGCCAGACGGGCGTTCTGTCCCTCCTTGCCGATTGCCAGTGAAAGCTGGTAATCAGGCACTATGACGGTAGCAGCCTTTTGTTCCTCATTTGTTATTACCCTGACGACCTTTGCAGGACTTAAGCTGCTGGATATAAATTCGTGGGGGCTGCTGCTCCATTTAATAATGTCAATCTTTTCACCCCTCAGTTCGTCTACCACCGCCTGGACACGTACACCCTTCTGCCCGACACACGCACCTACAGGATCTATGTCACCGTTGGCTGTCGCTACCGCAATCTTTGTCCTGGAACCCGCTTCCCTTGCGATGCCCCTTATCTCAACAACTCCCTCGTGTATCTCGGGAACCTCAAGCTCAAAAAGCCTCTTTACCAGTCCCGGATGAGTACGTGAAAGCATGATAAGGGGGCCTTTTGGAGTCTTTTTTACCTCAAGCACATATGTCTTAATCCTGTCATTGAACCTGTAAGTCTCCCTGGGGGGCTGTTCGTTGGCAGGAATGATTCCTTCTGTCTTTCCAAGGTCTATTATCACACTTCTCCTGTCTGTCCTCTGAACAATGCCTGTAACTATGTCTTCTTCCTTGTTGTAAAACTCTTCGTAAATTATGCCCCTTTCAGCTTCCCTTATCCGTTGCATAACCACCTGTTTCGCAGTCTGTGCCGCAATCCTGCCGAACTTCCTTGGGGTAACCTCCTGTTCCACAATATCTCCTTCTTCAAAGGCACTGTTTATCACTTTGGCTTCTTCAATGGCAATTTCTTCACTGGGGTTTTCCACTTCCCCGGAAACGATTCTCTGGGAAAAAACCCTTACATCACCTGTCTGCCGGTCAACATGTATCTTTACATTCTCGGTTGAACCAAAATTCCTCTTATATGCAGACAAGAGGGCAGCTTCTATTGCCTCCATTAAAGTTTCCCTGTTTATCCCCTTTTCTTTCTCAAGCTGGGTCAGTGCATACATTATTTCAATACTCATTCTTTTCAATCCTCCCATAGGTCCCCATGTTCAGGTGGTATTCAATTGTGTTAAAGTTTTACAGCCCTTTTCACTATTGCAACGTCGTTCCTGTCAAACTCCAGGCTTTGTCCTTCATTATCAGTGATACATATTTCCCCTTCTTTTAATCCTTCCAATACACCTTCAAACACTTTTTTGCCGTTTTGCGGTTTATAAAGCTTAAGTTGAACGGTTTCTCCCCGATATCTTTCGAAATCGCTTTCTTTTTTTAGAGGTCTGTCCAAACCCGGAGAAGAAACCTCAAGAAAATAACTCTGCTTTACCGGTTCCGCCTTGTCCAGCAGTACACTTAAACGCTCACTTACTGCCTGACAGTCATCAATGGTTATCCCTCCCGGTTTGTCAATAAAAATCCTGAGATAACGGTTTGGTCCTTCCCGTACGAATTCCACATCCACCAGCTCAAAACCCGCTTCACTTACCACCGGGCCGGCAATACATGCAACTTCCTGTACAATACTTCCTGCCGCCATATCTTCCTCCCATAAGCTTCATAAAAAAAATTAATACATAATACGTAAAGAGTGGGTTCGTCCCACTCTTTACACAATTAAACCGCTCTCAAACGCAGTAGTATTATACCACTATTATTTTCATTTATCAACAGGAACTTGCATGCACTGCTACCGCTTGCTCATACAGCACTTCTTATATTTCTTGCCGCTTCCACAGGGACATGGACTGTTACGCCCTACTTTGGTATGTTCACGTACATATGGCTGCTGTTCCTCCTCATCCTCAATATCATCATATTCACCTTCTCTCATGTCTTCCAGAAACCACTTATATCTGTGAGCCCTGGCATCATAACCGTCCAGGTAGTTTCTGTTCCGTTTCAGGTCCAGAGCCTTAACGAAAAATCTGCTCCTGTGGTTGTAAAGGTCGGGATATTCCCTTTTAATCCTCAGAATAATGCTTCTGTTCTGTTCAGCATGTGCAAGAATATCATATTCCACAAAGAATACTACTGCTTCCCACTGTGAATAGTCATATTCCAGTTCTTCAAGGGGCAAAACTGTAACCCTGAAATACTCTAACAAGGCCGAACCATGCAGTTCCTCCTCTTCATACAATGAATTCAACTGATCATAGAGTACAGTTTCTTTCTTTATATTCTCTTTCAGGTCCAGCAGTTCACTGTCATCAGGGTTAAGTTTTAAAGCTGTGTTCAAAATTGTATTAGCAAGGTTATATACACCCATAGAGTAAAACATATGAGCTAATCCGGAAAGGGTATAACCTGCAGACTTCCTAAGACTGTCATCATCTGAGTTTTCTTCCTGTTCCTCTGCCAGCCGGGTAATATCATCCAGATGCTCTTTGAGCTTATCACTGTCGCCAAGGTATATGTCCATTTTAATTATATCCATATATACTTCAAGGTAGTCCAAACCCTTTTCCTCAGCCTTTCCCAAAGCTGCTGTAAGGATTTTTCTGACATTAACATAATCCTTCCGGGATTCATAAGTCTCTGCCAGTCCCTTCCAGAAGGAGAAATTGTCCTCGTCCAGTTCTATTGCCTTTTTGTATGCTTCCTGAGCCTTCAGATGCCAGCCCCGCAGCAGATAAGCATTTGCAAGCTTCCCGGCATACGCAGCATTGTCAGGTACAGAATCCGCAAGTCTTTCAAAAATCCTTATCGCCTTTTGCGTATTCTTATTTTGCAGATAAGCTTCTCCCAGCAGCTCATACAGCTTCATGACATTTTTGCACTTTGAGGTTCCCTCTTCCAGTATTCTTATAGCACCACTGTAATCTCTGGAATACAAAGCCTCCTGTCCGGCTTTAAAGAAAAGACAGGCACCCTGTGACATGGAGACCATTAAATCGTATTCGCCCCTTGCCTTTTCATTGCTCAGGGTTTCGTAAGCTTCCCGGATTCTCATAAAATCATCCGGGCATCGTTCAGGTGGGAATTTTCTTACCATGGAGAAATATGCCTTCTTTATCCCGCCCTGTTCTGCATCCTTTCTTACACCAAGAATTTCATAATAGTTCTTTTTCATTACCTACTCTCCATACTCTATATATTTCAATGCCGATGTATTTGATTTATCCTTTTTCAACACCTTAATCCACTGCTGTTGAGCTTTTTTTTTCCTTCCAAGCCCGTAAAGGCACAGTCCCCTTATGCTTCTGCAGCGAATATCCTTAAACTCTTTAAGCTCTCTGCTTTTAAGCATTTTAAGCGCCCTTTTGTATTTTCCTGTTTCAACCAGCTTCATAACACCTTTTAATGAGTTTTCATATTGTGTGTATTTGTCATTCTCCATCCCGTGAAGATAGCATAATGCCGGATTATCATCACCTGATATGTTCCGGCTGGTATTCCAGTACTGCCTGGCATGACTGTAATTACCAAATGCATAATGGCATAACCCAAGCAGGTTCAGTGCTTTCCAGTTTTCCCTTTCCAGGTACACTGCCTTCTCAAGGTTCCGGACTGCATCGGTAAGCCTGTTTTCACCTGCCAGCTGCACTCCTGACATAAAATAGTACTCCTTTAGCTCCTTTATCATACATCCTCCATGTCGTACAATAAGTCGGATACCTGCTGTTCCAGTTCTTCAAGCCTGATTTTGGAGTCTTTTCTGATTATTGCCCTTTTAAGTTCCTTGATGGCATCATCAAGTTCAGTCTTCAAAGGATGCGTGTCCATTGTTTTTAATGCGGATTCCCCCCGCCTTATGATTCCCCCGTACTTTTTAGCGCCCGGTGCATCCTTCCATGTATCTAAATCTATCTCTTCTGCTGTATCCTTTTCGTTTGTAGAAATAGTAATGCCTGCTTTTTTTCCCGTACTCACAATGACCGCATCCACCTGGAGTATTCCGTTAATATCGTAGGTGAACATTATGTCAATCTTTTCTTTATGTGCAGGAGCGGGCGGTATTCCGGACAACCTGAACTCGCCCAGAAAACTGTTGCGGGAAGCACGGCTGTAGTCTCCCTGATATGCCTTAACATCGACTGACTGCTGATTATCATAGGTCGTTGCGTATTCTTCCTTTTTTGATACAGGAATTGTGGTATTCCTTGGTATTATGACATCAAAACGGTCAAAAACAGGTATGCCTCGTATGTGTTCCATGGTTTCCACACCAAGTGTATACGGGCATACATCAGTTATAATTATGCTGTCCTTTTCCGAAAGCTCATTACTTATAATTCCTGCCTGTATTACAGCTCCGGTTACCACTGCAAGGTCAGGGTCAACAATGGACTGTGGCTCCCTTGCCATAACCGACTGCAGAAACTTCTTGACACACGGTATTTTTGTAGAACCACCTACAAGAAGCACAAGGTCAATATCCTCTTTTTCGAGCCCTGAGTCTTTAAGCGCTATGCTAACAGGTTTGCCTGTGGACTCTATAAGGTCTGAAATCATCTGCTCAAAATTATCACGTGTGATCTCTTCTTCAATTGATACAGGAACGCCGTCCCTGTCGGCCGCAAAAGGCAGTGAAACCTTGTATGATTCCTGTGAGCTCAGTGATATCTTGCACTGTTCCGCTTCATTTTTCAGCCTTGCTATTACTTCAATATCATCCGATATATCTATTCCCTGTTTCTTTTCAAATTCCCCGACCAGATAGTCAATCAATCTCTGGTCGAAATCTTTTCCGCCCAGTGTATTGTTTCCGCTGCTTGCTTTGACCTCAAGCACTCCGTCAAACATTTCAAGCACTGTTACGTCAAGTGTACCCCCGCCAAGGTCATAAACCATTATATGGCTGTTGTTATCCAGATGATCAATCCCGTAGGCAAGCGCTGCGGCGGTAGGCTCATTGATTATCCTTTCTACCTTCAGTCCTGCAAGTTTCCCTGCTTCCACAGTAGCCTTCCTCTGCGAATCGGTAAAATATGCAGGAACCGTTATTACCGCACTGGTTACCTCTTCTCCAATGTGGTCCTGTGCATATTCCTTAAGATATTTTAATATGTATGAGGAAATCTGCTCAGGCGTATATTCCTTCCCGCCTATGACCGTCTTCTGCCCGCTTCCCATAAGACGCTTGACTTCCATTACGGTATCCTCAGGCCGCAGCAGGTACTGGTCTTTCGCATTCCTGCCTGTTATAATCTCACCCTTTTGATTTATACACACCACCGAAGGCGTTATCGTGTCACCATCAGGGTTTTCTATAACTACCGTGTTTCCTTCTTTTAAATACCCTATTTCCGATGTTGAAGTGCCCAAGTCTATCCCGACTATCATTATAAGACCCCCGTTTTATTTTTTTCTGATTTTTTTTCTTTTCTGCAGTATCCAAATTGTCTGTCCTGTTTACAACCACATCAGCCTTTCTGACAATGCTTCCCCTGAAAATATATCCACAGCGGATCATACTCAGAATAATCCCATCAGCACTCCCCGGACTGTGCATCGTTTGAACCGCCCGGTGTATTTCCATATTAAACATAACATCACATGTATCTATTCTTGATATCCCGGCCGATGCAAGATATTCTCCAAGGCTTGTCCACTGATTGGCCAGCTGTTTTTCCCAGGCGTTCTGTCCGGATTTCTGTGCATACCTGTATGCATCCTCAAGCAAATCTGACGCCTTTATCAAAACCGACATCAGATTTGAGCTTTCCTTTTGGAGGTTTTCAGTATTCTTCCTGTAATCATTAATTATCCGCCCATCCTTTTCCATGTCATCCAGCATTAACATTATTTCATCCATTTGAGCAGAGTATTTGTACTGCGTTCTGCCGATTTTGTTCATGTTGGAGTTGTATGTATCCAGTAAAACGGCAAATTCGCTTAACCTTCCGTTCATATTCCCCGGTATTTCTTCATTTACAAGTTTTTTTATTTCATTTTTTACATCCAGCATTTATTCTCTCCCTTTTGCAATCATCTTCAAATTATAAGTGTGATTCTATCATTAGATTCCCGGTATATCAATACAAAATCTGAACCATTAAAACAGTGTCAGCTGGTTGCTTTCGGGTAACCCTTCAAGACATTTGCTTTTACTTAATATCGCTTTCACGGTCTTGCTAACCCCGGCCCTTGATACCAGGTCCTCAACAGACAGGAACCTGCCTTTCTCCCTTTCGCTGACGATACTGCATGCAGCCGAAAGGCCCAGCCCGGCAAGAGCATTGAGCGGAGGCCTTATTTTGCCGGATTCAATAATGAACCTGCTTGAGTGCGACCGGTAGAGGTCTACCGGGAGGAACTTTATCCCCCTTGCATACATCTCATTTACAACTTCAAGTATAGTTAGGACATTTCTTTCCTTTTGGGTCATCTTTTCATTTGCTGTATCCCTGCTTCTGTTCATCTCCTCAATCCTGCCCTGTACCTTTTCCCTTCCCTGAGCCATAAGACCTGCATCAAAGTCATCGGCACGCACGGTATAATATGCAGCATAGAATGCTTCAGGATGGTGCACCTTAAACCATGCTATCCTGAAAGCCATCATCACATATGCCGCAGCATGCGCCTTGGGAAACATATACTTGATTTTCTTACATGAATCTATGTACCATCCCGGCAGGTTTTTCTCTTTCATGATTTTCTCGTATTCTTTCCTGAGGCCCTTTCCCTTCCGTACATCCTCCATGACCCTGAAGGATACTGCCGGCGGCAGTCCCATGTGGATCAGGTACAACATGATGTCATCCCTCGTACATATCACTTCCGACAGCTCTGCGGTTTTTGAACGCACCAGTTGCTGCGCATTGTTAAGCCATACATCTGTACCGTGTGACAGCCCTGATATCCTGATTAGTTCAGAAAACCTGGTGGGGCGGGTGTCAACCAGCATCTGTCTTACAAAACCTGTCCCAAATTCAGGAATACCGAATGTGCCCACCTCGCTGTCTATGTCTTCAGGACTTATGCCCAGCGGCTTTGTGCCGCTAAAGAGCTCCATTGTCTTTTTCTCTCCGATGGGTATTCCTGTCGCATCAACTCCTGTTATGTCCTCCAGCATCCTTATTACTGTAGGATCGTCATGCCCGAGTATGTCCAGCTTTAACAGCTTGCCGCTTATGGAGTGATAATCAAAATGTGTTGTTACTATATCAGATTCGGTATCATCCGCAGGCCTCTGTATAGGACAGAAGTCATATATCTCCCTGTCCCCCGGAACTATCATTATGCCTCCCGGATGCTGTCCTGTTGTCCTCTTTATGCCTGAACATCCGTCAACAAGCCTGTCAATTTCGGCACTTGTCACATTCATGCCTTTATCATCCAGGTATCCCCTTACAAATCCATATGCCGTCTTGGATGCAATAGTTGATATGGTTCCTGCCCTGTAAACCCTGCCTTTCCCAAAAAGCTCTTCTGCATACCTGTGCGCAGTACTCTGGTACTCCCCCGAAAAATTGAGGTCAATATCCGGCTCCTTGTCACCGTCAAATCCCAGGAATGTCTCAAACGGTATATCATACCCTTCCTTCCCAAGTTTTTGGCCGCAATTGGGACATGCTTTATCCGGCAGGTCAAATCCGCAGTCACAGCTGCCATCGGTTGTAAATTCAGAATGCCGGCATTTGCCGCATATGTAGTGTGCGG
>CAYYGK010000020.1:0-21805 GCA_964471145.1 uncultured Eubacteriales bacterium
CATCATTGGGGTGTCCAACCCCACTACTGCCGTAACAGGCTTTCTGCCTGTCCTTCGCAGATACTTTTTCATTACGTTGTATGCTCCAACACAATCAGCATTAAACAACCTTTTACCCACTTTGTACAAACCACGGTTTTTACGGATTCCGGTTTTAGCCCTTTCTTTTATAACCTCTTCTTCATAAGGGCTGCACTGGCTGGTATAACTCTCTTCCTGAATTTCTACAATGATTCCGGCCTCCTCAGCCTTGTATTCAAGCATAGCCATTATCCTTTTAAACGGCCACTTGTGAAACTTTTGGTTATTCTTTCTGCCCATTGTGCTGTTATTACGATATTCCTTTCCCCGGGCTGCCTGCTGTGCATATGCCACTCCCTGGTAGTAACCTGTCCTCTTGTCAAAGTATTATATACACATGTTCTTGCATGCTGTATCCTTGTTTTTTCCATACATATAATATATCATATGCATGGAATTATGTCTATTGGTTTAAGCAAACAAATGGGACTTCCCAACAGTCCTCCTATCTGCTATAATGGGTAATGCTGTAAGGATTATTACTGAAAGGATAATGTCATGAAATATCTAATCGTACTTGGTGATGGAATGTCGGACAGGCCTGTGCACGAACTGGGAGGCAGGACTCCACTCGAATCAGCCTGCACCCCCGGCATGGACTTTATTGCTTCCCATGGAATAACAGGTACAGTAAAAACGGTTCCTGAAGGCTTTCCTCCGGGCAGTGATGTTGCAAACCTTTCAGTCCTGGGGTATGACACGGCATTGTATTACACCGGAAGGTCACCTCTTGAAGCAGCAAGTATGGGTATACCCCTGGATGACAGGGATACTGCTTTCCGATTAAACCTTGTAACGCTTACAGACCACATTGATTCTGACGACTGTATCATGGCTGATTACTGTGCAGATGAAATATCTACAGCCGAATCGAAAATATTGATCGATTGTTTAAAGAAAGAACTATGTTCTAATGATATGGAGTTTTTTGCAGGCCTGAGCTACAGGCACTGCCTTATATGGCGAAACGGACCGATGGAGTTTGAACCTTCCCCCCTTACACCCCCGCACGACATAATTGGCAGACATGTTTCAGAGTATTTGCCCCGTGGCACAAACGGAGGCAGACTGTTTGAATTAATGAAGAAGGCCGGAGAATTGCTAAAAAATCATCCTGTCAATATGAAAAGGACGGTCAAAGGGCTCAAGCCCGCAAATGCAATATGGCTGTGGGGCGAGGGCAGAAAACCTGATATAGAAAGATTCAACGATAAATACGGCATTACAGGCTCTGTAATTTCGGCAGTAGACCTTGTAAAGGGCATAGGTATATGTGCAGGTCTAAAAACTGTCAAGGTTGACGGCGCTACAGGGAATATTGACACAAATTTCGAGGGAAAAGCCGTTGCTGCTCTCAGGGAACTTGACATGGGAGCTGATTTTGTTTACCTGCATATAGAAGCGCCTGATGAATGCGGGCACAGGAAGGAAATAGACAACAAGGTAAGGGCCATAGAAAAAATTGATTCTATGGTGCTTACTCCAATACTTAAAGCCCTGAAGAGTTTTGACGCTTACAGCCTGATGATCCTTCCCGACCATTCCACCCCCCTGGAGCTCAGAACCCATACATCTGAGCCGGTACCATTTGCACTGTACAGAAAGGGAATGGAGAAAAACCATCTGTCAGCAGACAGTTACACTGAAAAAGAGGCCCAAAAATCCGGCCTTTATATTGACAGGGGCTTTAGGCTGATGGATTTCTTCATAAATGGAACAGACTGGACGGCTGACAGGTTTTTGGAGGAATCAGAAAGGACATAAACACATGAAGCTTGGAATAATAGGACTGCCCAATGTGGGAAAAAGCACTCTTTTCAATGCATTGACAAAAGCCGGGGCGGACAGTGCCAATTATCCGTTCTGTACCATAGAACCGAATGTAGGCGTTGTGACAGTGCCTGATGACAGGCTTGTCTGGCTTTCAGGCTTGTTCAATCCAAAGAAGACAACCCCTGCAGCAATTGAGTTTGTGGACATTGCCGGGCTTGTAAAGGGAGCCAGCCGGGGCGAAGGACTAGGCAACAAGTTTCTCTCTCATATAAGGCAAGTGGATGCTATCGTACATGTGGTAAGATGCTTTGACGATGACAGAGTGGTCCATGTAGACAGCACCATTGACCCGATACGGGATGTTGAAATAATAAACCTTGAACTCATTTTTGCAGATATTGAAATGGTTGAAAGGCGTATTGAAAAAACAAAAAAAATGGCAAAGTCGGGAGAAAAGGAATATGCACATACTCTCAAATTGCTTGAACATATAAAGAGCAGACTGGAAGACAATGAACCGGTTCGTGCAATGAATCTGGATAAAGAATTTGAACCTGTAATGAAGAGGCTTTTTTTCCTTACATCAAAACCTGTAATATATGCTGCAAATATATCCGAGGAACACCTGCCGGACGGCACGGGCAGCAGTCATGCAGAAAAACTGGGCCGTTATGCATCCAAAAGCCAAAGTGAGGTTATTGCCGTATGTGCAGGTGTAGAGGAAGAACTTGCAGGTCTCGACAAACAGGAAAAAGAAGAGTTTCTCAAAGAACTGGGGCTTAAATCCTCAGGCCTGGATAGACTGGTCAATGCCGGTTACAAACTTTTGGGTCTTTTAAGTTTTCTTACCGCCGGAGAAGAGGAAGTACGTGCATGGACCGTCAAAAAAGGAACAACAGCACCACAGGCAGCAGGCAGGATTCACAGCGATTTTGAAAAAGGTTTCATAAGGGCGGAAGTAATCTCCTTTGATGAGCTTAAAGCCTGCGGTTCGTATCCTGTGGCCAGGGAAAAGGGTTTAATACGCTCAGAAGGACGGGAATATGTCATGCAGGAAGGCGATGTTGTGCTCTTCAGGTTCAATGTATGACTTAACAATGTCTCAATTCCTCTTCAGAAAGAAACCGTGTAAAGTCAAATACAGGTATCAGCCTTTTTCCCGATTTGCCCACTGCAGACAGGCATGTGCCGTTGTATTGTGAAAATACTGGAGGTGCAGGTTCAATCTCATCCTTTGTATACCTTAAAACTTCCTTGACATCATCAACTACAAAACCTGTCAGGCGCTCTTTGATATTCACTATAATAATCTTTGTTTTCTTTGTAACCTCTGATTTACCCAGACCCAGTCTGCTGTTGAGGTTTACCACAGGTATGTCGTTATCTTTCCACGTAACAATACCTTCAGCATAGTCAGGCATTTGCTTACGTTTTACGACATTTGCAAACCGGATTATTGTATGCACCTGCCTTGTAGGTATCCCGCATGTGTAGTCTTTCAGGTTGATTACAGCAACCTGTGTTTCCTCCATAAAAACTCCCCCTCACAACCAGAAAATTCAATATCATAATACCATACCATGAAGCAGGTGGCAACATCCGCCAGTATCAGCCCTGCCTGCCTGCAGATGCTGCTTTCCTGACCATCAGTTGATGCTCCGGGTCTGCTTTTCCGGAGTGGTGCACCCTGCTTCCATAGAAATGAATACAGAAATGGCCGTCAAAGGTATTTTTATAAATATCCTGAACCCCGTGCGGCATTCCGTTCATGGATGCAGGAATACGCATTCCGTCAAGTTCAACAAGAACAGCTCTTCTTGTCCAGCTCCACCTGTTGCCGTAAACCGATTTCATCACAGCAGAGTCTTTTTTTGTAAGAGGCTCCACATCCGCATGCAGGTCGCCTCCCAGTCTGTATATACTGAATCTTTTCCCTGTAAGCAGATCAACAACAACAGCACCTGTTTTTCTTTCAAACAGAGCATCAGCCTGCGGCCATGTCAACATTCTGACAGCAGCAGACGTCCTGGAAACAGGTAAATCATTCACAGCTTTCTGTGTCCTGGCCTGTAATTGCAATTCCTGTTTTAAAGCTCTTTCAGTCTGCGGCCCTGCTATACCGTCAACCTGGATATTGCACTCATGCTGGAAATGGATTACTGCATTCCTGGTCACATCACCAAAATATCCTGTAATTTCAGGATATTTAAAGTAACCCAGTTCCTTCAACTGCATTTGCAGCATCATTACTTCGGTACCGGCACACCCCTTTGTAAGCGGCAGCCTGTATGCCGTAACCTGTGCAAATAATATTACAGCCGTCACTGTGCATACAACAGCAGCTGTTTTTTTCTTAGGACTGTTCATAACTGTCATATCCCTTCTGTAAGGTATTGCTTACCTTATGTTTTACCATTAAAAAGGTAAAATATACATTAAAAGCTATTTGCGCTGTAACATAAATCTCTGGCAGTCTTAAGGGGTTTTACCCGAAGCAACAGCTACCATATCCCTGTGCTGCTGCTGGTATGTCTCCGAAGTATCCGGATTGTGAGATTTGCTGTTTTTGAGGTAGAGGTCGAAATGACCGCTGACACCGTTTCCATAAATGGTATCAACCCCGTGAGGCATACCGGAAAGAGAAGCGGCTATGTTGATTCCGTCCTTGTATATAACTGCCGCCCTGGGTGTCCATTTCCAGCTGCCAAAAAGCTGCAGCATAACATCAGTATCAGACTGTGAAGCGGGTTCTATATCGCAATGATTGTATCCGCCTATCATCTGCAGGGTAAACTGCCTACCCGATGCAACATCCGTAACAATAAACTCATCGTTTCTCTTGAGTGTGTACTGTCCCTCTGTAAACCAGTCAACCGGAGCACCCACAGCAGCAGGGGCAGAATCCTGCCCGGGTGTTACAGTATAGGTTCTGGGGGCATAACCGGATATGGCGATTTTGTCACCGGCATAAAACCATTCATTCGGTTCCATATAATTGTACTTGAGTATATCAGAAGCCGGAATACCGAATTTTTGGGAAATACTGCCGGCGTTGTCGCCTGCCTGTACAATATATGTTATTTCAGGCCATTGAGGTATTTCCTGCGGTGTTTTTCCGATTAAAAGCTGCTGTCCCGGGACTATTGTATCAGATGTGAGATTGTTGAAGCTTTTAATCTGCTCTACGCTCATGCAGCTTTCCCGGGATATGCCCCATAAAGTATCACCTGGCTGCACTGTATACAAAGAAACCGGTACAAGACTGAGCTGCTGCCCCGGATGGATAATATCACCGGAGATATTGTTGTATTCCCTGATTTTTTCAACACTGACACCTGTCTTCACGGAAATGCTCCACAATGATTCCCCTTCAACAACTGTATAAACAGCCGGCAGGGAAATCAGCAGTTCCTGTCCGGGATAAATAACATCACCGCTTATGTTGTTTGCATCTTTGATGCTTTCAATACCTACCCCAAAATACCTTGATATGCTCCAAAGGCTGTCACCCTGTTTCACCCTGTATTCGGCAACAATTCCGCATTCCCCTGCCTGGACCTTTAACGGCAATGCAGCATACGAAGTTAATGTTATAGTGGTTGTAAGTAATGAACCGGCAACAATTTTAACAGCCTTAATTTTAATATCACTGAAATTTTCAGCAACATACTTTCTGACGTACTCCGTTAGTTTCCTGTTTGGTCCGCCGGTTCTTTCTCCCGGCATACCAAACTCGGTATTACCAGGGTCAATATACAGGACAAGCAGATACCCGCTGCTCACCTTTACAAGCCTGTGCCTTTCAAACATACCCATACCAATATTATTATCAATTGCAACTGTGTTCATGTATTCTTTGGCTTGAATTGTTTAAAGTCCATCTCAAAAGTGGTTTCCGCTATGCCTGGCAGCAGTGAGTAGACACATGTACCGGTCTTTTTGCGGTAATACTCCAGCAGCCTGAAAGTGGCCTTCCATTTAGCTACGGTATACCTGTTGACACCGTATCTCATCTGTACGTCAATCATTCTTTTCTCCAGTATGCAGAACCCGTTATCAAGAGCCAGGTTGTCGCACAACTGCACAAGTGTGTCATAATCGTTATAGCAGGTTTCTTCGATGTATCGTCTGACAAACTCCACGTCCTCTTTTGGGCAGTCCCACCTGCCGAATATGGCATCTGTGTTGCGGTCTGCAAAGGAATGGGTAAGGCAAATTCCTGCAACCTCCTCATAGCCCGAGCCAACAAGATACCTGTAACCATCTATTGTATGTCTCATGAAGTATTTTCCTTCTCTCCTGCCAATATCGTGCAGCAGCCCTGAAACATATGCTCTTTCAGTATCCATGTCACGGCATTGCGATGCTATTAAGTAACATGCCTTCGCCGTGTACAATGAATGTCCTTCCCATGGACCGGGGTTCATGCTTACTGCTTCCTTAAGCATCCTGTGTGCTGTTTTCCTGTCAGGTATTCCCATGAGCATTCTCCTTTCAAGATATCTGCCATGTGTAAGGTAACACATTTACATAACCCGGAATATAATGTACTGTCAAATACACAAGGGAGGTATATATAATGGATGAGAGATTCGGAGGACTGTTTGGAGACAAATGTGCTATCCTTTTATTTATTCTTATCTTCCTGCTGCTGTTTTACTGTAACTACTACCACTAAAAAACTGGCAGCTGCAGAAGGTATGCCTTGCAAAAAGAGCATCTTTGCCGATGCTCTTTCTATATGTCTTTGTATCTGTCCTCGTCCCTTAAAAAAGATTTCATGCTTTCAGCCATATAAATGCAGTCCAGTACCGCTATCCTCACCATTGCCTCGCAAACGCCGTATATCCTCGGGAGTATTGACGGGTCATTGCGGGTTTTATATTCAACTGTTGTGTCTTCATGCATGTCAATATCTACAGTATCCTGCCTCAATGATATTGTCGGTGTAGGTTTTACAGCGACCCTTACCTTGATTTCCTCACCGTTTGATATGCCACCCAGCAATCCTCCCATCCTGTTAGTCTGAAATCTGACTTTTTTCATCCTGCTGTCATAATACGGTGTATCATTGCTTTGGGAGCCTTTCAATGACGCCAGTCCAAAACCTTCACCGAATTCTATACCCTTCACCCCTCCTATGGACATAAGGCCGTGTGCTATTATTGAAGAAAGCTTGTCAAATACAGGTTCCCCTATACCCGGCCCAAGACCCGCTACAATAATCTCTATTACTCCTCCGCATGTATCACCGGTCTTTTTTACCTCAACAAGGTCCTTTATCATCTCTTCAGCTGTCACCAGGTCAGGACAGTTTATGTCATTTTTCCTGTAGTTCTTCTTTGCATCCTGGTAGGATATATGCCGGGCTTTTATGCCATGAGACTCGACCGTATAGGCTATAACATCCACCCCCCTGATGTCCAGTACTGCTTTTGCCACAGCACCTGCTGCTACTCTTGCCGCTGTTTCCCGGCCAGATGCTCTGCCTGCCCCCGCCCAATCGGCATATCTGCCGTATTTAGTGTAATATGTATAGTTTGCCTGTCCGGGTCTTATTAATGCCCTGTATTGCCTGTGCTTTTCCAGGTTTTTGGCATCTACACCGGTGTTTGGTATAACGAGCCCTACAGGTGCCCCTGTCGTGATACTGTCTTCCATAACACCGGAGAATATATAAACCCTGTCTTTCTCCTTTCTTGAAGTATCCATCTCGGACTGACCAGGTTTTCTCTTGTCCATTTCAGCCTGTATCATGTTTTCAGTAAGCTTTATTCCGGGGGGCACACCGTCTACTACAGCCAAAAGCCCCCCACAGAGTTTATCAGGTATGCCGTACCCCTGCCTGAATGCACCTCCATAGGATTCACCTGTTGTTGTTACCCGGAACAGCCTGCCAAAACTGTTGCCTGTCATAATGGTTCACTCCCCATCCTGCCGGCGATTTCACCGGCAATATCACCAGGACTTCTGTCCCTGCACTCTATTATAATATCCGCATATTTCTCATAAAGCGGGGTTCTTTCTTCAAACAGCCTGTCGAGTGAATGGTCCCTGCCCCTTGCCAGCCGCCTGTCCGGTCCCAGGCGCTTTTTAATCAGCTCAAGTCCCACCCTGAGGTACACTATGATACTGTTCTGCTTCAAATGTCTCATTGCCCTGTCACTTAAAACCACGCTGCCACCTGTTGCAATAACGTTATTTTCCATGTTCATCTTCAGCACGGCTTCTTCCTGTTCTGCTTTAAAAAAATCCAGTCCGTCCTGTATAACCACATCACGAAGCGGTTTACCTAATGTGACAGCAAGCACCTCATCAGTATCGGTAAATTCAATCCCGAGCTTTTGAGCCAAAAGCTTACCACAGGTACTCTTTCCCGACCCGGGCATGCCCACAAGCACTATGTTTTTATTATTCCTTACAGAATGATTTTGCTTTTTCATATTACAGATTATATATTGGAGCAGTAAATAAGTAAAGCATAATGTAACTTACTGTCGCCGTAAAGAATAGGATATACCAAAACAGTATTAAGGCAGGTGTTGTGCTTTGGATGTGAGGAATTGTGCAAATGAACTGGCCCGTGCACTTTCCAAAACCAGCGAGTTTAAAGAAATGAAAAATGCTAAAAAGGAAATAGATTCAGACAGAGAGCTTAAATCCATGATTGAAGACTATACAAAAAAGCAGGCAGCGGTATTTAAATCAGCACAACCGTCGGAACTTGAAAGAAAGCTTGATAATCTTAACAGGGAGTTTTCACGCCTAATGAAAAAACCAGGGGCAGCAAGGTTTTTTACGGCATGCAAAGCATTTAACAGCCTTATGGCCGGAGCATACAGGAGTATAAACCATTACCTTGATTCTAAGATGGTGTGATGCTCTTTAAGGTATTGACTGACCATATCCGAAAACACTGCTCCTATCCTCCTTAATACCCTGTCTTCAGCAGGATTGTACAGCTTTTCCTCAAGACGGCTGACAGGCAGTACATCAATTGATGTACCGGACAGGAATAGCGACTGCGCCCGTTTAGCAGACTGTACGCTGAAGCATTCCTCCCTGACCTCAATGCCGCATTTTTTGCATGCCAGGATGACATGCTTTCTGGTAATTCCATCCAGTACAAGGCCTGCTGGAGCAGTTCGGACAACTTCGGAGTCGATTATAAAAACATTTGACCTGCTGCCTTCAGTTATCATACCGCTCCGGTTCACCAGCAGCACTTCATGAACTCCAAGCCGTTTAGCCTCCCTTCTGACTGCTTCCCTGTAATGCGCATCATATACCTTTAAGGCAGGCTGGCTTCTTTCCCATTTCATAACAGCTGCCGGAACTCCCTTCCTGTAATCCTCAGGTTCAGGATAATGGCTTTGTACTATATACAAAAGAATACCGGATAGTTTTTTACAGGGGCTGACCAGTATTTTCACATTACAGTTCGAAACTCCATTTGAGCTGGTCAGTCTGTATATGGATTTTCTGACATCTTCCAGATTAACGGATTTATCCGGGCCTGTCCTTTCCAGTGAACGCCTGAGTCTTTGCATATGGTCTTCAAAAAAAAGGGGTATGCCCCCAATAATCCTTATAACCTCATAAATCTGGCTGCCCGACTGTTCATACAAACGCTTCAAATCCTGAGCATGTTGCAGTTTTCCGTTAGATATTATGTATTTGCCCCTGTTATCCCTCATCATCTCTCCTGTCCTGATTATCAGTCGTTTTGTATGAGCCTTAAGTCGTTTTGCCTTAGCATTTTAACAAGCTGTCTGTTGTTTTGCGGATTGTCAGGCAGCAGTATTCCTCCCCTGCCGGCATCCTCAAACCTGTGAAAGTCGGAGCCTGATATCACATTCAGCCCCTTTTTTGTAGCATACTCCGCTGCAGTATCGTTTTTTGAGTTATGCCTCGGGTTGCCGTTGTATACCTCAATACCATCCAGCAGACTTGTTTTAGCCCTGGTCATGCCCAGTCTGAATGGATGTGCCTGAAAAACAGCATATCCTTTGAGGTCTGCAAGCCTCTTGAATTTCTTAAGGCCCGCCTTTTGCAGGCTGGGGTTTTCGAAAAGGAATTCCTCATCCAGCCCATATACCAGAAAATCATTCAGGCTCCACCTGAAAGTTATTTCCATTCCGAGAAACACATTAAGTCCCAGCCTGCTTCCTTCACGCAGTACTTCCCTGTAGCCCGCCAGAAACGCTTCAACCTTCTGACTGTGGCTTTTCCCCCTTTCTGACAGGAAGAACCTGTCTGAGTAATGGTCGGTTACTACTATACCGTCATAACCCAGTTCCTTGTATTTTCGTGCCGCACGTGCACCCCTTATCTTGCCGCACGGACTGGTTTCACTTGTATGCAAATGCATTTCATATCTATACATAAGTACCTCTCTCTATTGTCGTTTAGAAAAAATCGCTACCGTATCCATACCCTGAAAATTTTGTAAACCCAAGCAATAACCCTGCAAGCGCAAGAAACAACGCAACCACAGCATAAAACAACCTCTTATCAGTGTTTTCCCTGAAGTGCCTTATACCCAATACGCCTGCAGTCAGATAGCCGCCGACAGCACCTCCGATATGGGCAAAATTGTCTATATGGAGGTTGCTAAGGCCATACACTATATTGAAGAAAAACAGGAACACAAGTGTAAGATACTGCCTTCTCCTGCTGTAAAGCGCATCTTTGTTCTTATGCCAAATATATACCAGAGCCCCTCCTATGCCGAGTACAGCCCCTGAAGCTCCAAGAGATCTTGCCGGAGTGAATGCAAAGCTTGCAATATTACCCAATATTCCGGCAGCAAAATATACTAAAAGGAATTTTCTTGTGCCAAACAGCCTTTCAACAACCTGGCCGAAAATAACAAGCGAAAAAGAATTTGCTGCCAGATGCATTATATCGGCATGCAGAAACAGCGGGGTTAAAAGGCGCCAGTATTGGCCTGCGGTTATCCAGTAAGGATCCTTTATGCCCAGAGGCGTCAGATAGTCATAGCCCAAAAAAGTAATCATAATCCACGAACCCAGCCAAATCAGTGCATTGACTATTACAAGAGCATATGTTGCCGAAGGCCTGTCAGTTGTTTCGCTTATCTGACGGGGCCTGTATTCCCTGTCGGCAATATCAGCTATATCAGAAGCAATGTCCTGGTCCTCAACCCCTTCAGACAGCCTCCTTCTTAATACATAATCCATAGCATCGGCCGAATAACCTGTCCCATGCCCTTCTATAAAGCCTTCTGAAATCACAACAATATATACCGACAGCCTGCCCGCCGAATTCAGATGCTCTGTAACAGCCCTGTATTTTTCTGCGTCCGGGAGGAAATCAAAAACAAAAACCATTGTCATTTCAGGTTTTTCTACGCGGTTTGAAGCCATCATATCCAAATACTGTACACTCTTTCTCAGATGGTATATAATCTTCTCTTTGGAAAAGGCATCTCCGTCAATAATCTGCACAATACTGAAAGTGCTTATGTCAAGCTTTTCCAGAAGCCCTATGCTTCCGCCCGTAGCATACCTTCCTTCTTTGTCTCTGGGAGGAATAAAGTCGAGATGTTCAACTAAATCTCTCATGATAGCGTCAATATATCTTTTTTTCTGCAAGCCGGCCCTCCCTGCTAAATCCTTTTCCATATAATAATACGATAAACCAATCTTTTCTGCAAGTTACTTTTCCTCTTCCTTTAAAAAAGATTTGTCCAATGCTGCAAATCTGTGATAGAATAACTGTGCCCGTAGAAAAAGCTGGAGGGGGAGAATAATCATAATGGATTTATTTGAAAAATGCTACAACTTTACTGCGGCAAAAGAAGCAATGGAAGCAGGTATATATCCATACTTCCATGCACTTGAAACCGGACAGGATACTGAGGTTGTCATCAACGGAAAAAGAACCATAATGATAGGCTCAAACAATTACCTTGGATTGACTTCTGATCCAAGAGTAACAGGAGCTGCCCATAAAGCGCTTGAACAATTCGGCTCCGGGTGTTCGGGTTCAAGGTTCTTAAACGGCACACTTACACTTCATATAGAACTGGAGGAAAAGCTTGCATCCTTTTTAAAAAAGGATGCCGCCCTCACTTTCAGCACCGGTTTTCAGAGCAATCTGGGAATAATTTCAGCAATAGCAGGCAGGAACGATTATATAATCTGCGATAATGAAAACCACGCAAGCATAATTGACGGATGCAGGCTAAGTTTTGCAAAGCTGGTAAAGTATGAACATAATGATATGGAGGATCTTGAAAAAAAGCTTGGTAATATACCTGACAAAAGCGGAAAACTAATTATCACAGATGGTGTGTTCAGCATGGAGGGAGATATATGCAACCTTCCCGAAATTGTACGTCTTGCAAAGAAATATAATTCCAAGGTTATGGTTGATGACGCTCATGGACTCGGTGTAATGGGTGAAAAAGGCAGCGGTACTGCCGAATATTTTGGACTGGAAGATGAAGTTGATATTATTATGAGTACTTTCAGCAAGTCTCTTGCAAGCCTCGGAGGATTCATTGCAGCCGATGAAGCGGTAATACACTATGTCAAGCACCATTCACGCCCGTTCATATTCAGCGCCTCTGTTCCACCTGCCAATGCCGCAGCTGCTATGGAGGCATTAAATATACTCCAATCCGAACCCGGGCGTGTGAAATCCCTCTGGGACAATTCAAACTACATGAGAAAAGGCCTTGATGAACTGGGCATACCTGTAGGCAATTCCCAGACGCCCATTATACCTGTTATAACCGAGGAAAACGAGCGCACCTTCATTATTACCAGGATGCTTCTTGACGAAGGTGTGTATGTAAACCCGGTAGTATCACCCGCAGTAAAGCCAGGGCACTGTTTGCTAAGGACAAGCTATACCGCTACACATACAAAGGAACAGCTTGATTATGCCATTAACGCATTCAAAAAGGTATACAGCAGGTTTAAGTAGTCTGTTTATTTAAATCCTTTGGACCTGACAAGCAGATAATGAAGCCTGCAACACCTGTTAAGCCTGCGAACCAAAATCCCCAGGGCAGTCCGAGTGTATCTGCTATAAGTCCGCATATTGAAGGCCCCAGGAACATTCCTATGCCGTATATGGCCTGGAAAAACCCCATTGCCGAGGCCCTTCTTTTTTCATCAGTATACATTATGCTAAGGCCCATCAGCATTGGGAATACCATGCCCCTGCTGAATCCTCCTGCCGCCTGCGTGACATACATTACAGGAAGCGTATTGATGAACGGTATAACAGCGGTACAAAAAACAGCAACCGCAAACCCCGAAAGGAGCGTAAGCTTTTCACCAAGGTGTTTTCTCAGAACCGAACCGCTTAACACTGCTCCAAGAGCCGTAGGAAGAGTTGATAATGCTGTTATAAGCCCGAGCTGAAAATCTGATGCCCCCAAATCCTTTGCAGCAACCGGGGTGAAACCGTATACTGTAGAAAAAGTTATGAACTGTATGAATATGGCCAACACGGAAAACCGTAAAAGCCCCGGTTCTCTTATGACTTTAACAAGCTGACTAAAGCTTATCTGTTTTGTGTTTATATCCTTCTTCTCAATTATCCCAAGACTTAATGCAATACCTGCCAGTCCCCCTGCCGCACCTGCAAGGAAGGGTGTTGTGCTCCCCATATGCTCCGATACTAACCCGCCTATAAAGATTGCACTGGCTTGTCCTATTGTGGTAACAGCAGTTATGTACCCCATTGCTTTGGGCGCATTATCATGACTGAAATAACCTGAAAACAAAACGGTATAGGCTACCCAGGCTGCTGCCGCCGCTCCCGCCATTGAACGGAAAACAAGCAGTGACAGTGGATTATGAAAAACCCACATTCCGAAACTGCTTGCAAACCCCAAAATGAGCCCCAGTACCACAAACACCTTCCGTCTGTTAAGTCTGTCTGATACTATTCCAAGAGGTATCCTCAGAAGCATTTGGGTAAAACCATATGTTCCCACAATCAGTCCGATTATCTTGTAGGAAGCTCCAACCGATTCTGCAAACGTGGCAAGTATAGGCACATATGTATATAGTGAAAACCAGAAAAGACCGGTAACAACAAGAAAAAGGGCAATTTTGTTTTTACGTTTCATTTAATGCCCTTGCCTTTTCATGTGCTGTTGTACAATATTTCCATGTAGCAATCACCCCGGCAGCAATAAGAATTGTGACGAGTATGCCCCCTTCCGGTCCAAAGGCTCCGCCGTTGAGTATATTCTCCTGTGCTATCCGGACTTTTACCAGGCCCTTCTGACCCATACCGCTTACACTGAAGCCGAATACTGTGCCCTGGAAAAAATTCCATGAGAAATGGTAACCTATGGGCATCCAGAGGCTGCGCGTCATATAATACATCAATGCAAAAAGCAGCCCTGCCAGAAACAGATTGACAAGACCAATAACAGAAAGATTGGGGTTTAACGCATGCATTGCCATGAATATAGCAGAAGAAACTATAAATATTATCCATGTCTTCCCTGTCTGCTTTAATACGGTCATACAGTAACCCCTGGAGAACAATTCCTCGTTCAAGGCAACCAGAACATAGGTTATGATGCCTGCAGCAAGGGCACCTGCTATTCCTCCCCCTCCGGGACTCACAGTAACACTACCCTCTGCAATAAGTACTGCAAAGATGACCGTTATTGAAACAGCACCGAGTATTATACCAAATAAAAGCTCCTTCCATCTGCTGCTTATACTGTTAAGCCCTATGCTTACAATACCCTTGTGCTCAAAAACTCTCATGCCAAGCCATACTGCAAAAATCATAGCCCCGGCTTGAAATAAGGTCAAAATAACAAGCAATATACCGCTGTTGCCGTCAGGCATGATGAAGTTGAAGAAATCCTGGCTTGTGATGGATTCTCCCTCAGTCATTCCATAAGTGACGCCCCGTACCATCATAATTATTGCAATAGTTATTCCGGAACCGGCTGAAAGTATTGCAAAGATACATATAACTACAGCGATTTTCCATCCGGCCCTCACCTTTCCTGTGTTGTTTTTAAAAACCGCCAATCGATACACCCCCAATTATTTGTCTTTTTTTATTCTACACTATTAAAACTGCTCAAACAAGATTTCAGATTTGAAAAAACCCCCATCCAGGGGGTTTTCATATCTATTCTGTCGTAAACCTGTTGTTTCCTGTCATGTTTTCTCTTTTAAAAACGTTTGTCCAGAAAATCCCAAAAGTTCTGCCCGAATACCTTGTCAACATCCCTTTTTATCTCATCATAAGATACTGTCCATCCTGTATCCAATATATCAGAGTATTTGTCGTACATGACATCTGAAATGATACTTCTTGAATGTAACCACTTGTATATAAGCTGGTCAAGTACCCTGGCATCAGAATGCTGAAGCACCGTACTGTTGCCCAGCAGCTCAAACCTCATTCTTGTTATCTCTTCAACAAGACTCGGATTGTTTAAAAACCACCAGCATCCAAATACCAACAGGTTGCGGAATTTTCTTGCTGTAACACATAACTCGTGCTGGTTTTCCCTGGCAAGCATTGTGAGCATAAACTTGTTATGCGGGTATTTTGAACACAGATACTCCACTGTCTCAATTTCAGCTTTACCGACCGAATCCCCTGCAACCTTAAGCCCGGGATTGACAAGTTTCTTTACTCCCGTCATCATGGCAAACGGTACATTCCTGTCTGCAGATACCGGAATAATACATTCCTCTATTATAGCTGAGCGTACCGATTTTTCCGGAACCCTGAATGAAGGCGGAAGCGATGCAGCCATATAAAGTGCATCCATTCTGTCTGTCCATTCGGATAAAAATCTTTTGATTTCGCCAATAGTTTTTGCATTTATGTCTTCTTTTACTTCATAGCCCCATTCTTCAAGCTTGCTATATGTATTTTTCCAGTCATTAAGAAGCGGGTCAATGCGCAGTGCAGCCTTGAATCTGGGATCCCCCCTGTAGCCGCTTTCCCATACGCTGCGTTCTTCATCCTCAAAAGGATTGTTGGTCATGACAATGCTCTCAATACCTGCAGCCTCAAAGACCATATCTATGTAATCTCCCACATCCAAATCTGCAAAGAACTTCCTGTAGGATTCTATATCCCTGCCTGCCGTATCCAGCCCCATCTTGTCAAGCACAGTCAATACACCCCTGCATGCCTCGCTGCAGGGCGTGTTATCAATAAACAGCGTTTCCCATATAAGGTCTGCCTGTTCCCTTTTGCTCATATCCCAGAAATCCTTCAGGGGTATGTCGGTAAACCTTATAGTCTCCGCTATAAGATAATGATAGGTGATAAGCTCATCAAAACCCCAAAGCAGCAGTTCTCCGAAATCTGTAGTAAAAAGATGCGTATGAACATCTGTCAGTTTCACATTTTCCACAGCTCGTGCCACAGCTTTTTTAAGCTGCACCGCATTATCAATTCTCATGTCCATCCTCCCATATCATACTCCCAGCAATTCAAGGTGCTTTCCTATATGCTTTTCAAGAACCTGGCAGTATTCATCCTCATTTTCTTCGAGTGTTTTGAAGAACTCATCCCTAAACTCGGGTTTTCCGCTGCTGTCTTTGTGCTGCAGTATAAGGCCGTATGTTACATGAAGAGCCTGCCTGGATTCATCAATGTCCATCAGGGAAGGAAGTTCTTCATCACTCAGGTTTTCTATATCCGGAACAATTTCCGGCGTGGTATATATGTGGTAGTATTTTTTTGCCTCAGCAAGATTTTCTACTGCAAACCGGTGCATTCTTCTGTACAGGTCCGGATTCTTTCCGGCAATCACCCTGACAGCTTCAAGCCAGTTTGTACCGGCTGTCTTCAGATGGTATTTGCCGCCTGTGGTATCCCCCACAACAGGAAAGATAGTGAATTTGTCACTGCCCGAATGTACGCTTATCCTGTAACCGAAGTGTTCTGCTATACTGAAATGCTGTGTGAATTCTCCCTTGAAAAGCTGCTTGTCACCACGGTAGTCTATACCTTTCTGGAACTCACCGCAGAACCTGGGAGCAATAGTGCTTATCTCAACTCCATGTGATGTCAGTTCCGAAGCAACGAAATAGTGAGCAGCGGGAGCTGTGGGAGTAAGCGTCTCGTCTATTGACATTTCAAAATCAACATCCCTTCCACAACCCTTGATTTTTTCATTGTACATTTTACCGGCAAAGAGGACAGCCTTAAGATAGACAAGAACAGTTCTCCTGAATTCATCTTTGCCTATGTTAATTACAGTTCCGTCTTTAAGTTCTACAGATTTGCCGGCATATTTTTTTTCAAGAAGGCTCCTGTCTTCCTTCTCTACCCTTTGGAAATAAGCTTTTTCAAGCTCATTTCCATCAAGTGATGCAGCATCATTGTCTATATGGTCGGAGCAATCCAGTGTAATCATCGTAAAACCTGCATCCAGGGCCATTTGTATCTCTTCGGGCGTCTTAAGATGGTCTCCGTCAGCCCCGTAACCACCGGTGTAACCCTCCTGTATCACTGCCCATGTTGCTGCAGCAAGTACGTCTTCATATTTTTTTCCTGTAAGGTTAAGCTCACGTATGGACTGCTGAGCAAGAACAGGAAAAACAGGTTTCCCTTTCAGCAGCCTGATATGTCCGGGTGAGGCCATTCCCAGCCTGTCTCCCAGACCCAGGGTTATTTTTTTGCCCCTGGAACTTACCGGAGCAGCAAAAGGAAATATTTCTCTTGCAATTTCACTGTTTTTGTTGCTCAGGCTGCAAAGCTTTATCCCTGTAAACCCTGTGTCGGTTTCCCTTCCCTCAAAACGTGAAAACGCAGCTCCCTTTCCCATAGCTAAAAACGTTTTTTTGCCGCTAACCTTTGCAATCAGACACGTACAGCCGTCAGCAGTATGTACAGAATCAGGATATACCCTGATATCTAATGTTTTTGATAAGAATTTTACAGCTTTTTTCCACGCTTCCATAACAATACCTCCGTCTGGTATTATACATTCACTCACTGTTGTTATGTAAGCTTTAATTGCTTATTTTAATGCAAATATTGCTGTGTATGTTTCAAATCCTTGCAGCACCGGTTTCCCTTGCAGCCCGTGCCACCCGTTCAGCAACAACCCTTCCCACCCTTGGGTCAAATGGTGCCGGTAATACATAGTCCTCCGACAATTCATCATCATCAACCAGTGACGCTATGCCGTAGGCTGCAGCAATCTTCATCGCATCATTTATATCCGATGCCCTTACATCTAATGCCCCCCTGAAAATTCCGGGAAATGCAAGCACATTATTAATCTGATTGGGGAAATCCGAACGTCCGGTACCAACAACTCTTGCTCCGGCCTCCTTTGCCTCTCCTGGCATTATTTCAGGAACAGGATTGGCCATGGCAAATACAATTGGGTTTTGTGCCATACTCTCTACCATCTCTTTATTCAATATGGAGGGAGCCGACAGCCCGATAAACACATCTGTACCCTTTATTACATCGGAAAGCCTGCCCTTTTTCAACTTTCTGTTGGAAACAGCCGCTATCCTCTCCTTTTCTTCATTTAGTCCTTCACGGCCTTCAAATATGGCTCCGCTGCGGTCGCACAGCAAAACATCCGAAAGCCCCATTTTCATAAGCAGCCTGCTAACGGCTATCCCTGATGCTCCAGAGCCGTTTACTACGGCAGATATGCTCTTTATATCCTTATCCACTATCCTTAGTGCATTGATTATTGCGGCCAGCACTACTACTGCGGTACCATGCTGGTCATCATGAAACACAGGGATATCACACTCTGACTTAAGCCTTCTCTCAATCTCAAAACATCTGGGGGATGATATATCCTCAAGGTTAATTCCGCCAAAGCTTTTTGAAATAAGCTTTATTGTTGTAACTATATCTTCAACGCTGTCTGTGTCAATGCATAATGGAAACGCATCTACATCCGCAAATTCCTTAAAGAGCACACATTTCCCTTCCATAACCGGCATTCCTGCTTCAGGCCCGATATCTCCCAGGCCAAGTACTGCACTGCCGTCAGTTATGACAGCAACAAGATTCCACCTTCTTGTAAACTCATATGAAAGGTCTTTATTATCCCTTATAGCCAGACATGGCCCCGCAACTCCGGGCGTATATGCTATAGAAAGGTCTTCCCTGTTGGAAACATTTACTCTGCTTTTTATCTCTATTTTACCTTTCCATTCTCTGTGAAGCTCGATTGCCTTCCCTGTGAAGTCGATCATGATGTTTAATCCCCCTTCAGTAATTATTACTGCCGTATTCAAGGTCATTATACATAAGTGCTATAAGCCTCTGCTGCACAAGTGAGAAGATGCTGGCAACAAAGGTGGTAACAAATGAAAGTATCAAAACATTCTGAAAAGCTCCGGCAAACAGCATTGTAATCATTGTTGCAAAAAACAGTATTACATTGAATACTATAATTATTGCAAAAATCTGCCCCCTCCTGCCTTTTGTTCTTGTGCGGCTTGCCCTCAAAGCTTCCATCACACCATGGTTTTTGTCAATAATGTATGAGAATACAAACAGATACATTAGATACAGAAATATCATTACAGCAGCATATATCAGCATGAGCAATGTTCCTGTCAGGATTTTTTTTAAAAAAACATTCATTTGGGCAACCTGGCCTGTATCTGACAGGGCCAATTCCGCAAAAAGAGTAACCGGCAGGGACAGGAGTGAAACGATTACGGATACTGCTGCAATTCTTTTTCCCCGGTGTGCTATGAGTGATTTGAGCGAGTCAAGGTTGTATTTTTTCTTTCTCAAATCATTAATATATGCAGACTGGTATATGGCAGAAACAAAATAGATAACAGACATGCTTATAAAATTATATGAATAATTGAAGTACCTGTTTTCAAGGAGGCTCCCGGGCATCAGAGCACCAACAAATCCTGCAGATAGTATTACAACAAAAACTGCCGGAGCAATACCTTCCCCCTTTATGTCATAAAACTTAAGTGCCTGCCTTACATAAAACCCCAGGCGCCCTATCATCCCGATTCCCCTTTTTCATATAGCATCAAGCTGTCAGCCGGCTATACTATATAACAAACCGGGGGATAAATCAAGGCTGTCTTAAACGCCCGTTATATTCATCGCACAGTCTTTTGAGTACTTCTGCATCTTCTGTGAACTGCTGCGGACAGTCATCATTTACAAATTCAATCATTGCATGCCTGTCCCTTTTATCTCCGGAGAGCACAGCAAGATATTCCCTCCAAATCTCTTCTCCCTCTTTGAGCGGCATGCGTTTGCCTGCTTCCCAGTAAAAAATATGCAGGTTAACAAGTTTTTCTTTCACTTTTTCAAGCGCAGCTTTTACTCTGATGTGATCCCTGTCGCCAGGAAGCTGCCAGTATGTACCCACATTTTTACAGTTTACTGAATTAAGCAGCCTGCAAACAGACTCTGCATTGTCCGCAAGGGTATTTTTGTGATACTCCAGAGCAATAGTCTTTCCCCTTGACAAAGCAAGTTCTGCAATCCGTCGTATGTCATCCGTAACATGCTGCCGGTATTCATCACTGCTGCAGGCCGAACCACTTTTACCGGCCCAGACCCTTATGACAGGGGCATCCAGCTCACAGGCAGTATCCAGCACCTGAAGAAAACTGAATTTGTTTTCAATCCCGGCCCTGTAGTATGAGCCGTATGAAACAACATGCAGGCCTGCCTGTTCTGTTATCTTTCTCACTCTGCGGGCGGCAGTAATATTACCATGGGGAACATGGATATCCCCTCCCCACTCAATACCGTAAAGGCCTGCCTCTGCAGCAAGGCTTATTATTTCTACAGGTTTAAGCTTCCTGAAAGTAACTGACACTAATCCCGGATAAATCATTTATGAATCACTCACCTTATAATATTATTGTTCCTGTACTCATTCCAAACGGTTTCAAACCAGTTGTTTTCCTTTGGAACAGGCCGCACCCTTTTTTTTAATGTCGAGCATCTGAAAGCACCGGATGATGTATCAAGTTCCGTCTCAAAAGCATATTCAGACATTGCGCCCTCATCCAGGCTGAATCTTAGTTCATCCGGAAGGCCTTCGGCAGGTATTACGCCCTGTTTGTCTGCCACCAGGTATGAGCCCCTGCTCCCTCCGCCGTTTTCAATATACTGCTTCATAGCACTAAGGTACACAAACTGGCTTAACAGTATGTCACGGTATCTGAAAGCATCAACAAGCTGCCGTGCCGTACATTGTCCTGTCAGTTCCGTGAAATTCTCAAGATGCTCCAGACATTCATTTATGCCTTTCACACAGCCTTCAGCAGTCCTTATATGCGCACCATACCTGCTCATCCTTTTTTTTGCATCTGCTATGAGGTCATAAATGCTGTTTTCACATTCCCCATGATAAATAATTTTTTTTGCCAGGTCAACCATATATGACACTTTATCGTACGCTTTTTCTCCAAACTCCCGGCATGGTGGAGGCTCCTGCCTGTAGTTTGCTGCAATGTACTGGGCAGCTCTCAGGCTTCCGGTCTGTGTTGAACAAAGAGCGGTACCTCCTGGTCTGTAAACGCCAAATGTGCCGTTTGCCTCACCTACAGGGAAAAAATGTTTTATATTGCTTTCCCACCATACATTTCCTGCAAGCCCCCCGTTGTTATGCTGTGCACACACGGCAATTTCAAGATATTCTTCCGCAAGGTTTATGCCGTTATCAAGATACAGGTCTATAGCAGGCCTGTTCATCTTCTCAAGTCTTTGCAGAGGCTTTCCGAAAAGCACTCCCGACTTCTCCAGGTATTCGAATGCTTCAGTACCTAACAGGCTGAAATCAAGGCAGCCGTCAACACTTCCACAGGAAGGATTTCTTGTATAGTCCAAAAATACCCTCCTGCCCCTGTTTTGTATTTCATTGTATACCAGGATATCAATCAGGGACGAACCATAATTTTTCACCTTTCCCGGGTCAAACGACCACTGGTATCCTTTAAGAAAA
>CAYYGK010000021.1:0-7888 GCA_964471145.1 uncultured Eubacteriales bacterium
GCCGGCGCTGCGGGATTTCTGCGTGGTGAAGCGTTTGTTGGCAGCTCATACAAAAAAAAATCTTATGGAAGAACTGGCCAAGATTTTGCGCATAATAAGAAGGGAGCTGCCGGACTCAAGCATCGAAACGCTGCTGGTGCTGGATGCAACAACTGGACAAAATGCGCTCTCACAGGCTGAGATGTTTAATAAGACAGCAGGTATTTCGGGTATTATAATGACGAAGCTTGACGGAACTGCAAGGGGAGGGATCCTGTTTGCGGTAAAACACCGGTTGAATATCCCGATAAAGTTCATTGGTATCGGAGAAAGCATCGAGGATCTTCTGGAATTTGAACCGGTAAGTTTTGTTGAAGCTGTATTAAGGCGGGAGGAATGAATATGATTTATGATTATTACAAAGACCGGAACACAAAACGATTTAAAAAGACACTGCTTATTGTAGCGGCAATTATTGCATTTATAATAGCAGCTGGCATAGCCACTAATATTTATGTGCAAATAATAGAATATGACGAGATAGGAGGACTCTCCGGTATTTATACCAGGAATCTACTTTACAGGTTTACTGCCTGGTTAGTGTCCTTTATTGTAATATTCTTTACTTTTTATGTAACCGGCAGCATCATTACCAAGACTGTTAAAAACTTTTCCGTAGCTAAAGGTATTTCAACTGTAAAACTGCCAAAGCTTTTACCTGCAGCCGCTGCTGCCCTGATAGGTTCTCTTGCATCAAAGGAGTACATATTCTTCAAAGCGCTGAAATACTTTAATTCTACGTCATTTGGAAAAGAAGACCCGGTATTCGGAAAAGATATTGGGTACTATGTATTTGAACGACCATTCCTGATGTCAATTTATGAATTTTTCTCAACACTTGCTCTATTTATCATCATTTTTACTGTTATATACTATCTTTTAGCCCTTTTCAGGGTGCAAAACAATGTAACCTGGCATGACCTTAAAGACAAAAGCATAATCCGTCACAATCTTCTAAACATAGCAGTATACTTTGTTATAAAAGCTTTTTCATACAGGTTTCTAAAAGAAGGTATTTTATATTCCGAGGTTGTAGGAGTAAAGGGACCCGGGTATGTTGATGTGCACCTGAGGCTTCCGTTTTTTACTGCCGCTCCTTTTCTGCTAATAGCTATAGTTGCTGCATCACTTCTTTTTCTTTACAGTGGAAAGATAAAAAGGGCTGCATTTGCAATAGCCGTATTTCCTGCAGTCTGGATACTGTTTTCTATCGCTGCCGGTGCTTATCAGTCCTTTATAGTCAACCCTAACGAGTTGAATTTTGAGCAGAAATATCTTACATACAATATGGAGAAAACACGGGAAGCATATGGCTTTGACAGAATAGAGGAACACGAATTCCCAAAGGCTGTACAGCTAACATCTGATGTGCTTGAAAGAAACAGCGGCACTGTTGAAAGAGTACGGGTTGTAGATTACCGTTCTACTCTTGATACAAACATTCAACTGCAGGCAATAAGAAGGTTCTATACATTTAGTGACGGAGACATTATTAATTATACAGTAAACGGAAAGGATGTTCCGGTATTCATATCCGCAAGGGAACTGGACAGAAGTAAGCTTGAAAGGAGCTACCTTAATCTTAAATACAAATATACGCATGGATACGGGATAGTCATGAATCCAGTAAACCGCATCAGGGAGGGCGGCCAGGCTGATTTTATTTTAAGCGGCCTGAATATGGATACGGAGGATCCTGCTTTAAGCGTGGTCCAGCCAAGGATATATTACGGAGAGCTGACAGACAACTATGTTATTGTAAATGCGGCTGGTGACCTTGATGAAATTGACTATGACGGTTACAGGAATACACGCTACAACGGAGAAAGCGGAATACATTTAAACCTGCTAAACAGGTTTATTTATGCATTCAGGTATGCTGACATGAATATACTTATTTCCAATTATGCCAAAGGTGCAACACTGCTTCCTAACAGGCAGGTGATAGAAAGGGCTTCAAAAGCAGTACCTTTCATATCTGTTGACTCTGATCCTTATATACTCCTAACAAATGACGGAAGACTCAAGTGGGTTCTTGACGGATATACGACAACTGATCTTTATCCATGCTCACAGGAATATACAGGAATAAACTATATTAGAAACTCCCTTAAGATAATAATTGATGCATACGATGGAAAAGTCGGGTACTATGTAATTGACGAAAATGACCCACTTATAAAAACATACAGCAGGATATACCCGGATGTATTCAAATTTGAAGAACTGCCTGAGGGTATAACACAGCACATGCGATATCCCGAACTCCTTTTTGAAATACAGACACGTATACTGAGAAGGTACCATCTTAAGCCTGAAAACGTTCAGGAATTCTATTCGAATCAAGATCTGTGGGATATTTCAAAGTATCCTGCAAACAATAACTCCACCACACTTACCGACATTGATTCGTACTACAACATGATAAGCCTTCCGGCAGACATATCCGAATCTGAAGAGCTGATACTTATGCGTCCGTTCTCTCCATCAAATAAGCATAACATGATTTCATGGCTTGCTGTACGCAATGCTTACCAAAACTATGGTGAAATGATACTATTCAACTTCCCCAAGAACACTAACATTTTCGGCCCAAACCAGATAGAGGTAAAGATAAACCAGATAGACAAAATCTCAAAGGATATGGCACTTTGGGGCCAGATAGGTTCGGACGTATACAAGGGAAGCCTGCTTGTTATACCGATAGAAAGCAGTGTGCTTTACGTTCAACCTGTTTATATCAGAGCAGCGGGAACATCATCAATTCCTGAAATCAGGGAGATAGTTGTGGGCTTCCAGTGGCAGGACGAGTTTGTTTTCGGTATTGGAACTGACTTTGATGATGCCTTAAATGACCTCTTTTCCCGTGAGAAGAAAGAAGAACTGACAGGAGATGAAGATGAGGGAGAACTGGGGGAAGAGCCCGGACAAAAGCCTGTTCAAACTAATGCAGAAACTGTGGATCAAATACTTAAAAAGTACGATGAAATTAAGAAACAGCTTGAAGAGATGGGCCGGCTCATTGAACAGCTGAATTAAAAAACATCCTTGACATTCATTAAAAAAAGCATTAGAATTACTGTAAAGCAATTATGCTTTACAGTGGTGATGCGCATGAAAGAAGTCTTAAGAATAAGTCTGATGCTTGACTTTTATGGTAACCTTCTGACCAGAAGGCAGTATCAGGTTATGGACACTTACTATAACAACGATTATTCTCTGTCTGAAATCTCGCAGAACCTTAATATCAGCAGGCAGGGTGTATATGATATTATTAAGAAGGGAAGAGCTTTACTAGACAGGTTTGAAAAAAAGCTGGGGCTTGTTGACAGGCATTTGAAACTGAAAGAAAAAATATTAAGAATAATTGAAGAACTGGACAGTATGTCTGTTTCCGATATGAGAAAGCAGATTTTGGAACTGTTGAAACTGGTGTGATAACGGAGGGTAAAATGGCAGTATTTGAATCGCTGTCCGAAAAACTTCAGCAGACAATAAAAAAGATACGGGGCAGTGCGCGTGTTACTGAAACTGATGTGAAGAAACTGATGCGGGAGATAAAACTTGCGCTGCTTGAAGCTGATGTTAACTACAAGGTTGTCAAGGATTTTATAAATGCAGTTTCGGAAAGAGCCGTCGGGCAGGAAGTTATGGATAGTCTTACTCCCGGACAGCAGGTTGTTAAGATTGTTCACGAGCAACTGATTGAACTCCTTGGCGGCAAGCCCGTCAAGACAACTTATTCACCAGAGCCTCCTACAGTCTATATGCTTTGCGGGCTGCAGGGGTCGGGAAAAACAACTACAGGCGGCAAACTGGCAGGATTGCTCCGAAAGCAGGGTAAAAAGCCTCTTCTTGTGGCATGTGATATTTACAGGCCTGCAGCCATAAAGCAGCTACAGGTGGTTGGTAAACAGCTTGATATTCCCGTATTTGAGATGTCAGATAAAAACAGTCCGGTTGACATTGCAAAAGCAGCTGTGTCCCATGCCAGGAAAAACCTCCATGACCTTGTGATTCTTGATACGGCCGGCAGGCTTCATATAGATGAAGAGCTCATGAACGAGCTGGAATTGATTTCCGAAGCCGTCAATCCACGGGAGATATTACTTGTTGTAGATTCAATGACAGGCCAGGACGCTGTTAACATATCAAAAAGTTTTAATGAAAAACTCGAAATAGATGGAATAATTCTGACAAAGCTGGATGGCGACACTAGAGGGGGAGCTGCGCTATCCGTCCGTGCTGTAACCGGAAAGCCTGTCAAGTTCTCGGGTATTGGAGAGAAACTGAGTGATATAGAGGTTTTTTATCCTGACAGAATGGCTTCACGAATATTGGGGATGGGTGATGTTCTTTCACTGATAGAAAAAGCGCAGGAGAATTTTGATGAATCCAAGGCAGCAGAACTTGAAAGAAAAATGCGCAAGCAGCAGTTTACTCTTGAGGACTTCCTTGAACAGATGGAACAGGTTAAGAAAATGGGTTCTGTCAGCGATATTCTGGGAATGATGCCCGGTATCAGCCAAAAAGTATCCGGAAACATGGATTTTGATGACAAAAGCCTGGCAAGAATGGAAGCAATAATAAAGTCGATGACAAAAGATGAAAGAATTAATCCTGTAATAATAAATGCAAGCAGAAAAAAGAGAATTGCTTTAGGAAGCGGAACAAGTGTACAGGAAATAAACAAGCTCCTTAAAGGCTTTCAGCAAATGAAAAAGATGTTAAAGAGTATTAATGAAATGGGTAAGTCTGGCAAAAAGGCTGGTCTGGGTGGTTTCAGACTGCCGTTTTAATATAGACAAAACGATAAAAGGAGGTGCATTAGATGGCAGTAAAGATAAGGCTAAAAAGAATAGGTAAAAAAAAGAGACCATACTACAGGGTGGTTGTTGCCGATTCACGTTCACCAAGGGACGGAAGATTCATTGAGGAGATAGGCGTTTATGACCCGCTCAAGAACCCTGCTGTTTTCCAGGTCGACAGGGAAAAGGTTGAAAAATGGCTCCAAAATGGAGCACAGCCAACAGATACGGTAAGAGCACTTCTTAAGAATTATCCACAGGAAGCTGAGGTTGATTCTGAGAAACAGCACAAAGATGAAAACAGTGAAGATGGCAAAGATGCAGATGTAGAAGAAAACCCTCAGGAAGAACCACAGGTAAAGCCTGACGAAAAAGAGAAAGAGGATGATAAAACTGCATAATCAAAAAGAGATACGGGAGGTATGAAAATGAAGGAACTTCTCGAAATAATTGCAAGATCACTTGTAGACTATCCTGATGACGTATCCGTAAATGAAATAGAAGGCGAAAAGTCCGTCATCCTTGAGCTTCATGTTGCAGAACAGGATATGGGAAAGGTTATAGGTAAACAAGGGAGAATAGCAAAAGCCATAAGAACTGTTTTAAAGGCCGCAGCTGTTAAAGAAAACAAAAGGGTGGTCGTTGAGATTATCCAGTAGATAAGAGGTTATTATTACTATAATTCAGGCTGTTGACGCCAGCCTGAATTACACTGTATTATGCATAAGTGTGTAGGAGAGTTTACATGGATTTTAAAGGATATATTGATATCGGATTAATATTAAATACACACGGTCTCAAGGGAGAGCTAAAAGTAAAACCCCTCACAGACAATCCTGAGAGATTTTCCTCTCTTAAACGTGTTTATGTAGAATCAGACGGTGTTCTTGCAAGTCATGATGTAACAAATGCAAGATATTTTCGAAATGTTGTAATACTAAAACTTAAGGAAATAAACACTGTAGATGATGCCCAAACTCTCAAAGGACTGTACCTGATGATTGACAGAAAAAATGCCGTAAGTCTTCCGGAGGATACATATTTCATATGCGATATTGTCGGCTGCCCGGTTTATGATTCTGTCAGAGGATTTATCGGAAATGTAACCTGTGTAATTCAAACAGGAAGCAATGATGTATATGTGGTAAAGGACAGCTCGGGGGAAGAGATACTTGTGCCTGCCCTTAAAAAAGTTGTTACTTCAATTTCGATAGAAGAAAGAAGGATAACGGTAGAGCTTCCGGAAGGGCTGGTGGAAGATGAGATTTGATATACTGACGCTCTTTCCTGATATGTTTGATCCGATAATTAAAGAAAGCATAACAGGGCGTGCCATCCAAAAGGGTATTATTGAAATAAATACAGTTAATATACGGTATTTTTCAAAAAACAAACACGGCAAGACAGATGACTATCCATATGGCGGAGGAAGCGGAATGCTAATGACCGCACAGCCTATTTATGACGCCTGCATGCAAACCAAAAAGGGATTAACCTATAACCCCAAAGTAATATATATGACGCCGCAGGGCAATACACTGAATCAACAAAAGGTTAAAGAGTTTTCATTGCTTGATGGATTAATGCTGCTTTGTGGACACTATGAAGGCGTGGATGAGAGAGTTGTTGATGAAATCATAGATGAGCAGATATCAATTGGAGACTATGTGCTGACAGGAGGGGAACTGCCGGCAATGGTTCTGATAGATGCAGTAAGCAGAATGTTGCCCGGGGTATTATCGGGGGAGGATGCATACACTCTGGAGTCACATTATGACAAAGTGTTGGAGTATCCACAGTATACAAGGCCTGAAGTATTCATGGGCAATACTGTTCCACAAATCCTTCTGTCCGGAAACCATGAGGAGATAAGAAAGTGGAAAAGGGCAATGTCACTTGTACGCACACGTCAGAGAAGACCTGACCTTTTTAATCAGATAGAGCTTACCGATGAGGATAAAGAACTTATAGAAAAATACTCATCTTAGAGTTACAGTAATTTATACCAATATTTTAATTGACATATTGGTTGCAGAAAAGGTATAATTTAATGTAATCGGTTACATTTTTAAGTGGTGTATCACTTCCATATATTTATATACATGATGTAACGGATTACAAAAACAAAGGGGAGATTATACAATGAAACTGGGATTTCTGACTGTCTGTCTTGGTAACATGGGACTTGAGGAAAAAGCAAAATGGGCTGCAAAAAATGGTTTTAAGACACTTGAGATTGCATGCTGGCCCAATGAGAATGAAAGGGATTATTCTGCTTGTGATATTGATGTTGATGAAATCACACCTGAGCAGGCTGACAGGATAAAAACAATGATGAAAGATTTGGACCTTGAAATATCCTCACTTGCATACTACGATAACAATCTTGACAGTGACCCTCAAAAGAGAGCATTTGTAAACAGTCATCTTAAAAAAGTTATTGATGCCGCAGATATGCTTGAGACTAAGTATGTCGGAACTTTTGTCGGCAGGAATATCAATAAGAGTATTCTAGAGAATTTTATTGAATATGAAAAGGTATTCGGGGAACTTGTTTCTTATGCAGAAAACAGAAATATAAATCTTATGATAGAAAACTGCGATATGAAAGGGTGGCAGGTCCCGGGCCTTCCGGGAACAATATCCTTCAGCCCTGAACTCTGGAAGGAAATGTTTAAAAGAATACCAGGCAAAAACTTCGGCCTGAATTACGACCCTTCCCACCTGGTTCTTATGCTTATGGATTATATTTCACCCATTAGGGATTTTAAGGACAGAATCTTTCATGTCCACGCAAAAGATGGAAGGATAATACCGGAAAAACTAAATTATTATGGCATCTATGATATGCAGCTAAAGGACAAATGGGGGTACAGGGAAGCCAAGATGCCGGGGATGGGTGATATCAAATGGAAGGATGTAATTGAAACCTTAAAGCAGACAGGGTATGATTATGTTATAAGTATTGAACATGAGGACCTTGAATATGAAGGAAGCCTTGAAAAAGTAAAAGAAGGTCTTCTTTTGGCCAGAGACAATCT